>DATLVY010000044.1:0-9774 GCA_035576845.1 Candidatus Acidiferrum sp.
GGCTGCGGGCATGCTGCTGTATATCAGCAAAATGACCCGCAAACGCAGCGGCCTCGACCGCGAAGATTTTCAGCGTCGCTGGAAACGAATCGAGGGCTTGCGCGCCCAAGGCGGCGCCGGTTGGCAGGTGGCTATTATTGAAGCCGACAGCCTGCTCGACCAAGCCCTCAAAGCCGCTGGCCATCCTGGCCAAACCATGGGCGACCGCCTCAAAGGCGCCCGCGGTATATTCCGTAATAATGATGACATCTGGAACGCCCACAAACTGCGTAACCGCCTGGCGCACGAGCAAGATATCCACCTTAATCAGATTGTGGTGGATCGGGCGCTGGGGCAGTTTAAGGGTGGGCTTAGAGATCTCGGCGCACTATGAATTCAAACACAAAGTAAAATGTGCAGCCAGCGTCGTTGCTGTCTGCACATTTTGTTTAGGAGATCATTTCCGGTTCTTCGTCAGCGATCTCGATTTCGAAGGGTCGGATACCCGCCTCGTCTCCGTATTGCTCAGTCCTGGTCCTGCTACCTTCCTCGATCCCGTCGCGGCAGACTAATGCCGCGCTGATATAACGACAATCGACATCGGGCCGAACAACCTTAACCCAACGCAAATCGCACTGGAGCTGCCCTAAAGGCAAGAACCCGGTGAGGTGAACGTGTTTGGGTGCTTCGACTGCCGCCGAAACAGGGTTAGGGCGGTAGGTCGGCCTCATGGCGATATCCCATGGATCGTCCGATCTGAGATCGTCCGTCGGAAGGCTGGCCAGAAATGCTTTCACGAGCATTCCGGCCGCGAACTGTGACGGGTCGCGGAAGTCAATCTCGATCGAAGTAATCTGATCTTCCGTGATCGTCAGTCGCACGACCCGGTCACTTGTTGGAGGTGCGAGTTCAAACCTTCCGCATTGCTCGCCAAAGTGGGCGAAAAAACCAGGACCTTCGTCCCCAAGTTCATCAGAAAAGTGGTACCAATTCTGAAAAGGGCTTTCGCTCGCTTCCGCGACACAGGCAATAAGAACGTCAAGCGGCGGAAGAGACAAGAACACCTGAGTCGCAGCAAGATAAAGCTGCGTTCTGGCAATCGCGGCGGCCCTATCTTCTAGCCCGTCGCTATTTGGGCCATGAACGTAGAGTCTTTCGCGAACGTCTACAACGAGTCTAGTTACGAAAATCGCTGGTTGATTCATGAGACTGTCCTTTCAACCTCTAGGGCATAAGCCCGAGATATTCCTGTAGCTGTTCAAAGTCACTACACTAATCACAATGTAGCATAAAAATTAAAATATGTCAACTATCTTTGAGGTCGTAATTGTCTAGATATTGACAAAACAGTATTTATGAGTTATTATTAATGCCAGTGTGCGGACTTACGCGCAAGCTATCCGTGAAGGAGAATTAAATGCCTGGTTTTAGTATAAACTTTGGAAAGGTTGAGGTGGGGCGTCAACTGAGGGAAGTGTTGGACGGCCTCAAAGAGGTGGGATTAGAGTACCTCGAGGACGAGGATGGAAATCTTACAGTGGAATTCCCCCCAAGCGTGGGGGTGATTGTGCAGGGCGACGTCCTGCGTTATAGGTTTGAAGGTCGAGGCGACCTAGTCTATAGCAATGATGGGAGCCTCAAGTTTGAGCTGATACTGCGCCCTAGCCTTCAGGAAGTTCGGTTGTCGTTCAAGATGAGCAGCAACAGGTTCCGGGAGCTACTCGAGGTTATGCCGCCCGACGCTGCATGCACGGTATCGCGCGAAGACCTCAACGCGCTTAGGTTCGTGCATGCTGTCTTTGTGATCCCTGAGGGGAACAAATCGGTTATTCTAAACCTGGCCCACGGGAAACACCCGCACGAGCATATTGCTCTTTTTTGGCGAGGCGACCTTATCCTGCATGTTGAGCTACTGGGGTACTAGCCAACGCAGGTCACAGCAAAAGAGTCCTAGACATTGACATACGTCGATGCCCAGGGCTCTTTTTAGTTTCTGTACAAACAAAGCTTCTCTAAAAAGCTTGCGATTGCGACGGGGTGCACACTAATTTAAAGCTAGAAGAAAGCCGGGCAGCGAACTGCTCGGCGACTTATTACTTTACGATAATTTTTTCCCGCACCGGGGGCAATAATGTGCCCCAACTATTTGCTCACATAGGTGTGCGGTGGGCTGGTTTGCCCAGAACTGTGCGATGCACGCGCGATTGCGCCTGCGACGGCGCCGTGCTATATGCTCACGATAGGCCCACATGGCTTACTCCCCCTTCTGGTGTACTGGAAACAACTTAATATATATTAACACACAAGATTGTATTTGTCAATGATTCGATCAGCCCTCTAAAAAGAAAATTTAGTGGTGCACCGACAGGCTTGCTCCGATAGGGTGGACATTGTACTCTTAGCCTGGTACGCTAACATTCAGTAGAGCAATGAGCTCTTAGCACGCCGCCCTTCGGCGGCTAGTGATCGAACGGAGTATGTATGATTTTGCAGGCGCTTCATTACGTGCCAACGGTGTTGGCTGTGGATTTACTCGCGCTTTGGGCTGTCATCTGGTTGGATCGTGATTTACCAGGCGAGCCCATCGGGAAACTGGCCCAAAAGCACCCGCGCATCACCCTTGCCCTTTTCCCTACTTTACTGATAGTAATCTGGCTAGTTGTGCTGTACCGAAAGTGGAATCAAGCCAATCAGCGTTGGTTTTGGATAGGGAGTAATCTGATCGTGCTTGGGCTGCTAGCAGTACTCATTATTTGTATCGTCGTCCCACAGCTGGAGACTTTACAGGTGTACATGGTGTTACCAGTCCTTTTATGGATTGCCAGAGAAGCTGAGCGATACGTCCGAGACGAAAGTCAGGGTAGTGGTGGCCCCGTTCCAGCCGAACGACCAAGCGCGCCCGAGTCTCAAGAGTTGCGAGGAACCGTGATTGAGATGAAGGCGTGGCTTAGGTTGCATTTCCGTCAGCCCAAACGCTAACGCAGCGCACCCAATTCTATAACAGCTTTCGGCGTTAGCTCGCCCGGAAGCTGTTTTTTGGCGCTACGGTAAGCTGCCGCTTATTTATGTGAGATACTTTTTTGGCAGGCTTAGGCCTGCTATACTACTCAAGATGACCGATAAAAAAATTCTTGACCAGTACCAGCCAACTGTTGGCATCGAATGCCATGTCCAGCTCAAAACCAAGACTAAGCTATTTAGCGGGGCGGATAACGATGCACGCGAGGCAGCACCAAATACGACCGTTTCGCCGATTTGTTTTGGATTGCCGGGCACGCTGCCGGTTTTGAACGCTGCTGCGGTGGATTTGGCAATTCGCGCTGGTGTGGCGCTGAATGCTGAGATCGCCAAAATCAGCAGCTTTGACCGCAAGCATTATTTTTACCCCGACTTACCCAAAGGCTACCAGATTACCCAGCTTGACCAGCCGATTGTCGGCCCGGGTTTTGTCGAAGTGCCTCTTAAAGACCGGACGCTGAAGATACGGATTATTCGTGCGCACCTCGAGGAGGACGCCGGCAAATTGACGCACCCCGAAGGCGCTGATTACAGTTTGGTTGATCTCAACCGTGCCGGCACGCCACTGCTCGAGATTGTTTCGGAAGCCGACATGCACAGCGCTGAGGAGGCCAAAGCTTATGTGCAGGAATTGTATCTGTTAATGAAGTACGCCGATGTGAGCGATTGCAACCTGTACTATGGCAATATGCGCTTTGATGTTAACATTTCGGCCGCAAAAAAAGGTGCCGCAAAGTGGGGGACACGCGTTGAGATTAAAAACCTTAACTCCTTCCGGAGTGTCGAGCGAGCGGTTGAGTACGAATTTGCGCGGCAGGTCGAACTGCTGGAAAAAGGCGGTGAGGTCGTGCAGGAAACCCGCGGCTGGAACGACGCCGCTCAAAAAACCATCGCCCAACGCGGCAAGGAAAACGCCCATGACTACCGGTATTTCCCCGAGCCGGATGTGCCGCCGCTGGAAATTAGTGACGCCCGGATTGCGAAAATCCGGTCCGAAGTTGAGACGCGTTTGCCGGCCAAGCTGCGTGCCAAGCTTCAAGCGGTCGGTATTCGCTCAGACAACGCCGAAACGCTGTTGCTGGCCGATGTTGAGGTGAACCTGGGGTATGTGCCCAGAATCGTGAAAATCGCCGACAAATACGGCTCGTCGCAGGCGCTGTTTGCCGCTAATTTCTTGATTAACCGAGATCTTAAAGAGCGCAAGGAAACTACGGGCACTCGAGAACCGAGCGGCTTACCAAGTGAGAAACAGTTTGCTGAGGTGTTTGAGATGACCAGCGCTGGTGAGCTTAGCTCTAATGGTGCCGACGCTTTGCTGATTGCTTTGCGTTCAGATGCTGACGCGAACGCGCGGGAGGCGGCCAAGCAGCAGGGACTAATTCAGGAAAACGATCAGGCGGCGCTGGGTGCTATGCTCGACGAAATCCTCGCCGACCCAGCCAGCCAAAAAGCCGTCGCCGATATCAAAGCGGGCAACACCAAAGCCATCGCCTATCTTGTTGGGCAGGCCATGAAACGCTCGGGCGGCAAGGCGAACCCCGGGCTCGTGACGCAGCTAGTTATGCGGCGTCTGCAATAAACCGTTTCACGCGACCCGCTGCATTTTAAAAGGATTAGCTTGGCCAGCGTCGTAAACGCCGGCTTGCTAATCCTAATGCCTACCACTCGGTGGTAAACAGCTCGTAGCAACCGTTGCTTGTTCGCCTCAGGCGGTAGTCTGTGCTAAACCAACCACCCGCTGGCTCGTAAACCGAGAAGCATCCGCCCCGCAAAGCGCCTAACAGCAGTTGAGGTGGGTCATAATGCGGCCACCAGTAAACGCCGTCAATAAAAACTGCCGAAAAACCGCACTGCGTCGTAAGCAATTGCCGCAGCTGATAGGCGCACTCCAGGGCTTGGGCCCACGGAAAGGGCGGTGTGCCGCTGGCTTTAACGGTGGAAACCATTCTGCCGCGTATGATCACATCAATCTCGATGGTGTGGCGGTTTTTACCTCCCAGCCGTCTTCTATCTTTCGTGCGCACCGGCGTATTGCTCGCATTAATCAAAAAAGGCGCCTGTGATGTTTGGATGTGCCTAGCAACGGCTTCGCGTACTACGGTTTGGCTGGGCTGGGTATGTTTGCCGTGCAGTTGGATAGTGAAATAGATCGCCATGGCATAGCCCTTCTCGCAACTAAAAAACAAGTAAACGCTTTGAAGTTTACTAATCGGACTATAGCAAACTGCGCTCGAGTCTGCAAAATGCGGTGAGCTTGCGGTGGGTATTATAAGTTCGGCGCAAAGGAATAACGCTTAACCCGACGCTCCACCCCTGAGCCTCGTCAACCCAAAAAACGCCCCTGCTCAGACATCCGCCTTTTAGGCGGAACTCGCGATGGCATTTTTTGGATTGCCACTCAGGGGTTGGAACGTCAAATCGCTTATGCTTGCATTACATTCCACTTAGTGTTATAAATGATCTAAAGATTAAATTTTGGTTAAATACCATGAATGCATCAGCTTACATATTTGTAACTATTATTTTCGCAGTGTTTTTGGCGAGCGTTATTATTTCTAACCTGGCCTCTGGTTTGGTGTGGTTTGTTTTAGTGCTGCTGACTAAACGGAAAGTCAAACGATTATGAAAAAAGCCAAGAACGCAATCGGCCGTATCCGGTCGCTTATCCATGCCATCAAGCTCGACCAAGTCGTAAGCTATCTTATTATGACTTTTTGTGGCCTGTTGACCGTCTATCTTTTTGCCTCGAGTTACGAGACCATTTTTAACGTTGATTTGCCAATTGTTGATGCGGTTACCACTGTACAATTGCAACCATTTAACCGCGTGCTCGAGGGTTTTCGACTCACCAGCCAAACCGACGTCGGTAACTTTGGGGTGCCGCAGATGTTAAAACTGCCAAACTACGGCATTCGTATGGTGCTGGCGCCAGCGATTGTGGCTGACCAAGCTAACGACAACAAATTTTTAGCCCGTGCTAATACCGGCCACTATGCCCTTACCTCCGCCGTTAACAACGGCGACATTGGCAACATGGTGATTTACTACCGCAAGAGCTGGCGTACTGACGATAATCCTGGCCAGATGCAGGTGGGTGACAACTTATTTGTTGATACCGACCGCGGTTGGCGCTACTTTTTCCGGATTAACTCCACCAAAATCGTCAGTGGCTCAGATACCTATATTTCCCAAACCGATGCCACGACACAACTTATTGTGGTTGCCCAAGATAGTAAAACCGGCTTGCTCTACGTGAGTCAGGCCAGCTTAGTTAACGTACAGAATGTGAGTTTATGAAACTTCCGGCCATGGCACACTCGATCCCACTTTTCTCTCGACGGAATGCACGAAGTCTTCCGCTACGGTGCTCACGTACCAAAAGTGCGCTGTGCTCCGTTGCTCAGACTTGCGCACGGACTGCACTCATGGCCAAAAGTTTCAAGGAGGTTGAATAATGGATGGATCTTGGTTTTACACCCTGCGAGATATAGCTGTCTTTTTTGCGGCAGCTATGCTGTTTAAGTATTTTATCTTTTTGATGATTGCGCCGTGGTACCGGGTTAAGGAAGCTTATCGACGCCTAAAGTTCGCCGAGCATTTCCACAAAATGCCCGAGCAGCGCGAGTATCAGCCGCTGGTTTCGGTAGTCGTGCCAGCCTGGAACGAGGAAGTCGGCGTTATTAAAACAGTCCGGTCGTTGCTTAAAAACACTTATCACAAAATTGAAATCGTGGTAGTCAACGACGGCTCGGCCCGCGACAACACCCACGAAGTGGTCAAGCGTTTTTTGCATACCAAGGCCGCCCTGGCGCGCCGCCCGCAAGTGCAGTTGAAGTACTTTGCGCATGAGGTCAACAAAGGTAAAGGCGCGGCGCTCAACACTGCCATTAAGCATGCCACTGGCGAAATTATCATCACTATGGATGCCGATTCGATTTTTGCGCCCGATGCTGTTGAAAAAATGGTTAATTACTTTGCCGACCCAACGGTTGATGCCGCAGTTGGCAATGTGAAGGTTGCTAATAACAACACCATTGTTGGCCGTATCCAGGCGCTGGAGTATCTGTTTGGCTTTTACTACAAGCGCGCGCACTGCGTGCTGGGTTCGGAATATATTTACGGCGGCGCTTGTGCGGCGTTCCGGCGCTCGACCACGTTTGAACGACTGGGACTCTTTGATGACCAAAACCGCACCGAGGATATTGAAATGAGCATGCGCACCAAATACAATGGCCTCAAAAGTGCCTATGCCGAGGATGTGGTTTGCTACACCGAAGGCGCCTCAACCGTGCATGGCTTAGTCAGCCAGCGCCTGCGCTGGAAAAAGGGCCGCTTTGACACCTTTATCAAATACCGCCGTCTGTTTTTCTCGGGTGACAAGCGCCATCGCAAAGCGCTCGGCTGGTTTGTGCTGCCGCTGGCGCTATTGGCCGAGTTCCAGCTGCTGTTTGAGCCTATCGCCATTAGCCTACTGGTAACCTATAGCATTGTCTCGGGCGACTATGTTTCAATCGCGCTCGGCACGCTGTACGTGGCGGTTACGTATCTGGTGGTCGGCATTTTTAGCCGCGAGTTCAAACCGTCGTTGCTGCTGATGTATCCATTTACCTGGCCGTTGTTTTACTTCCTGGTCTGGGTCGAATACATGGTGTTACTCAAGAGTTTTACGATGATGTTACGCGGCGAGGAGATTGTCTGGCAAAGCTGGGACCGCCGCGGTATTGAAGCGAAAGGAGCCGCTAAATGAAACGCAAAGATTATATAACGGGCACGCTTATCCTGCTAGCGACTTCCATGCTGGGGGTCTACCTCACCAGTATGGCCATCTTGAATCGCCCGCTTTTCTCGATTCCGATTAGCGATCTGTTTACGCACTCGCAGCAATATCAGGTGAGCACCTGTGGCACCGTGCAAAAAATCGACAACCTAGACAAAGCGGTTAGCCCGTATCTCCGAAAACTGGCCGAGTACCAGCAAGTCTGCGGCGGCAGCCCAACCAAGCAGCTGATGGTCTTTACCGGCATGCCAAATAGTGAGGCCAACGCCGCGTCTTTGGCCCAAAGTATGGCTAGCACGCTGAAAGAGTTTAGCGCTGATAAAATCACGCCTCTGGTGGTGTTCGAGCCGACGACCGAGTGGGGTAACATCGACTTTGTTGAGTATCACAACGGTTTTTATGACGCTTGGATCAAGGACTATTTTGCCGATCTTAAAAAGTCCGGCATTACCGATGCCCAAATGGGCACGTGGGTGCCTTTCCCCGAGGCTAACCTGCCAATTTGGAGCCAGCAAAATGCGACTGCCAGCGATGTCGCCGCGGATATTACCAAAACCGTCCAGGCGCAGAAGAGTTATTTTCCGGGCTCAAAGGCCAGCATCATGCTCAACAGCCAGACCTATCAAAACACCGACTACAACGAAGTTAATGGCGAATACGACAGCTTGCTGCCGTATGTTAAAACGATTCCCAAAGGCTTGATTGACAGCTTTGGTTTGCAGGGCTTCCCTTGGGAGCCGACTGCGACAACTAAGGGCACCGGTGTCATCGACCCCAGTGTTTACCTCGACTATAAGTTGGCTGAGGAAGCTGCCACCCAGCTTGGCATTAAAGCCATTTGGTTTAATACCGGTACGTTCGGCCGAAAGTACACACTCGATCCGCAGAACACGGTGACCATGTCGCCTGAACAGCGCAAAGATATTTTAAGCGGCGTGGTTATTGCGGCGCAGGCGGTCAAAAAAGATGGCTACAGCGTGGCCGTAAACCTGTTTGCCGAAAATAAAGCCCAGGATGCCGAAGCTACCGACTGGTCGTACTGGCCAGAGGCCAAGCCCAGTACAACTCCGGACACTGTAGTGTTTGCCGATTTCGCGACGAGCCTTAGTAAGGCCGGGATACCCTTGTGGCTGTTTGACCAAGCACACCACTAAAAAATAAATTAAATATTTCTTCTCTTTGCCAACGCTTCGCCTTATGGTATGATAGTGCTAATACGCCATAGGAGGATGCCATGTCGGTTACTAGAAGGCTGCCAACCAAAGCCATCATCGCCGCTGCCGGTACAGGAATGCGTTTTTTGCCTCAAACAAAAGCCATTCCGAAAGAACTATTGCCAATTGTCGATAAACCAATTATTCAAATAATCGTTGAACAGCTTGTTGAAGCTGGTGTTGACACGGTTATTATTGTCACTAGCTACACCAAGCGCGCGCTGGAGGATCACTTCGACCGCTCGGAAGCGCTCGAGGAAGAATTGCGCTCCAATGGGCGCGGAGGCCTGGCCGAGCAAATGCGTTATATTGCCGAAATGGCTAATTTTGTGTATCTGCGCCAAAAAGGCCCCTATGGTAGTGCCCAGCCGGTTATTAATGCTCGTCACTTAATTGATTACGACGAACCCTTTTACGTGATTTTTCCGGATGACTTTTTCCGCTGCGAAGTGCCATACCCGAAGCAGCTGCTGGAATCGTACCAAGAAACCGGCGGTAGTACCATGTCGCTAGTCGGTGTTCGCCCAGAAGATACTGCCGCATACGGCATGGCAGTTACCGAAGGTCGCATCGACGATCGCACCTACAAGGTAACCGGCTTTATCGAAAAGCCAGGTCAGGAAAAAACACCGTCGCTGTTTGCTTCGGCGGGCAGTTTTTTACTGACGCCTGCCATCTGGCCGTTTTTAGAGCGCCTTAAGCCTGGCCATGGCGGCGGCATGGTGCTGGGCGATGCGATCGGCGCGATGGCAGCCGAAAAACCGGTATTTGGCCGAGTTATTAAGG
>DATLVY010000045.1:0-2069 GCA_035576845.1 Candidatus Acidiferrum sp.
AATTTGCCATACATTAACTTGCGATTTCGTACTCTTTGAGTTTTTTCTTGGCCGTTTCGGTCTTGCTTTGCTGCAATTTAAGCAGCTGGGCATAGATGCCGCCACTGCGGGCGAGCTGGGCAGGGGAGCCACTTTCGTCGACACGACCGCCGCGCAGCGTGATGATTTTATCAACGGTTTGGATGGTCGACAAACGGTGAGCAATAATCAGTGTGGTGCGATGCTTCATTAAACGTTCCAGCGCCTCTTGCACCATGTGCTCGCTGCGACTATCCAGGCTGCTGGTGGCTTCATCGAGGATTAAAATCGGTGCGTCTTTCAGCAAGGCGCGGGCAATAGCAATGCGCTGCTTTTGGCCGCCGCTGAGTTTGAGGCCGCGCTCGCCGATCTCCGTGTCGTAGCCTTTTTCAAGCTTTTCGATAAACTCGTGGGCATTGGCAGCCCTAGCGGCAGCAGTAATCTGATCCTGCGTCGCGCCGGGCTTGGCATAGCTGATATTTTCACGGATGGTACCGCTAAACAGAGCCGGGTCCTGAAATACCACACCAATTTTTTCGCGCAGTGACCCCTGTGTGACGTCATTAATATTCTGTCCATCAACCGTAATTGCGCCGGTTTTAACTTCGTACAGCCGCAGCAGTAAGCTCGTAATAGTCGTTTTGCCTTCGCCGCTCTCGCCAACCAATGCGACCTTGCTGTCTGGCTCCAGCGTTAAACTTAAGCCTTGCAGCACCGGCACGGTGTCGTAGGCAAACTGTACGTCCTTAAATTGCACTTCGCCTTTGGTAATGGCCAGTTTTTTAGCACCAGCATGGTCGGCGATCTCGGGGGCTATGTCCATCACTTCAAAATAGTCTTTGGTATTGGAGATGGTACGCTGCGTTTGGTCAACCAAGTAACTGATGCTGAAAATCGGAATGCGCACCATCATGGCGTACTGAATGAGCAACACCATGGTGCCGAGGCTGTAGCTGCCGCGAGCCGTCTCGACAAAAATAAAGACAAAGACACCGAGGAAAATGATATTGAGCACCAACCGCCGCACAATATCGCGGCTGTGCCAGTAGCGGCTTTGTGGTTTGGTGACTTCAATTTGGCGCTGCATGCGCTGGCCGAAAAAGCTCAACTCGCGCAGCTCTTGTGCAAAACTTTTCACCACTTTAACTTGGCCCACCGCCTCGGCAAACCGCCCGCCAGCCACATCGCTCTCTTCGTTAATAATGTTTTGATAATTTTGCCATTTGTTGCTGCTTTTGGCGGTCAAGCCGACGAAAATTGGATAGAGTAACAACAGCATCAGAGCCGTCTGCCACGAGTAGTAGGCCACAATCGCCAGCGAAAACACCGTGCCAAAAATAAACTGTAAAAAGTTGTTGCTCATCATCTGCACAAAATCGGTGATCTGGCCAATGCCGCGGTTCATACGGTTGATAATTCTGCCGGTCAGCTCGGTATCAAAATAACTTTGCGGCAGGCCCAGCAGGTGCGTGTAGTAGCGCTCGGCCATCAGACTTTTGAGCCGCACGGCTAGCAGGTCGCCAAGATAGCCGTTAAGATTATCAAGCAGTGTTTGGCCAACATCGGTCACAAAAATCAATACGCCAAAAATCACTACCAGCGTTATATCAACCGCTCCGCCAGTCAGCACTTTTGAAGCTTGATCCACCGCGCCTTTGATAAAAATCGGCTGCAGCTGTGCGATAACAGAGACGATAATCGTCAGAAATCCAATAACCACGTAGTAGCGCCAGAGGCTGCTTGCAAATCGAAAAACTCGCCAAATACTTTTCATAACTTTTTTAATTATAGCGCATTTATGTTAGTAATAGGGGGCGGCAGTGAACTTCTGGTTTTTTTATATTTTAGCCTCACGGTGACGTTTAAAAAATTAAAGAAGCGCGAGCAATCGTGCGATCGTGCGCGCTTCTGCATTCGCCAGAGTTACCTACCGCCCTTCTAGAGCCACTCGACAAAAACCATCATAGCTCAGCGGATGATTGACGCGCATAGGTACGAACCGGGCAAAAGGTGGCAACCGACTCAGCTGGAAGCGTCTACCAATCACCTCG
>DATLVY010000046.1:0-6438 GCA_035576845.1 Candidatus Acidiferrum sp.
CGATCAAAGTTTTGATTGGAACGCTGGATGAAACGTCGATCAAGCAATTTAAGGAAGAAGCACAAAGACTATCCGACCTGCAGCATCCTCATATCGTTGCCGTGTATGACTTTAGCCCGGCGCCAGAGCCATATCTTGCTATGACCTATGCCGAAAACGGCACTTTGCGCCAGCGCCATAAGCGTGGCAGTATTGTGCCAATTGAATTGGTTGTACAGTATATCAAGCAAGTCGCAGAAGCTCTGCAATACTCCCACGACCAGGGGTTGATCCACCGTGACGTTAAGCCCGAGAATCTTTTGCTGTCGACAAGCGGCAATGTGTTGCTTAGTGATTTCGGGATCGTAGCCCTAGCGCAAAACAGCACATCGCAAAAAACGGTAAATGTTGCCGGCTCAGCTAGTTATATGGCGCCAGAACAGATTATGGGCAAGCCGCGTTTCGCCAGCGATCAGTATGCTGTGGCTGTTATGGCCTACGAGTGGCTCTGCGGCACATTGCCTTTTGTTGGTGATAATTTCCATGTAGTTTACTTTGGCCACCTTCACAGAGAACCAAAACCGCTGCATGAAATTGTTGCCACTACCAGTTGCTGTCGAAGCAGTCGTACTGCGTGCGCTGCAAAAAGATCCGAAGCAGCGTTTTGACAGTGTTAGAGAGTTTGCGATTGCGCTGGAAGCGGCTTACGCGACATCTACGCAATCCGACGGCACTACGGTTCAGACGCCTCAAGCATCTCAAACGCTTTCTGTAGGCATCGGAACAAATGACACGACGTATATATCGCCAGGTAACCTGCCAACCGCGCCGGGGTTGGTTGCGGCTTCTAACGCCAATGAATCGTTTGCAGCAGCTGGTCAACAACCTTTGCAAAAGATTCCAACTTCATTAGTTCAATATGCGCCTATGCGCCCCAACGGATTAGCAACAAAAATACCCCGAGTCCGAGCGAGGTTTTGGGGTGGACTATGGATGTCCGCTGCATTTTTAGTGGGACTTCTAACGATAGTGGCGTTGTCTTACGGGCTGCATCTCGCTGCCGGATCAGTATATCTCGGAGAAGCGACCGAAGACTACTGGATCGGCTGGGCTGATTTTTTCGGTATAGGGTTCTACGTTTTAGCTTTTGCCGGTGTTGCCATTAGTGAACAAAAGGATGTAGTTGAAAGCGAAAGGTATGGTCCGCTCGGTGCACTTGCAGGTGGCTGGTACGCCGGAATTGCTCCATGCTGGTTCGGAGTTTTTATATTCGGACTGTCCGGCCATAGTATAGATTTAAACTCCTATATCCTAATAGCATGTACGATTACACCGCCGATTCTGTTGACTATCGGTTTTTTCGGAAAGCTTATTCTGAGAAAGCTTTTTGACTCTAGCAGAACATAGGCAGCGTGAATCAAATGAGGCTGAGGGAAAATCCTTCAGTCTCATTTCTTGCCAAAAAACACAATTACGTCTATGCTTTAACTAAAGATGCTTGACCATATGAGCCAGAAAATAAATTCTTTTTTTAAGGTATTTGTCGCAGCTTCACTGCTGGGTACTGTATTAGCTTCCCTGGCGCTGCCAGTGGTTACTGCCGCATCTCCTTGCAGCGATGCGCAAGTATACATCTCGATACCATTGGATAGCTCGGGCAACCATTGTATTAATAAAAACGAGGGTAGCGGCGTTATTACGAGTAACCCTATTTATGTGTGGATGCTTGCAATTATGAAGTTTCTCGCTGCGGGGGTTGGCATTAGCGTAACCGCCGGTATTGTCTATGGAGGGATTTTATATAGCTCGTCGCAAGGAAATCCCGCACAAACCAAAAAAGCCATCAGCGTTATTGTTAGCGCCGTTACGGGCTTAATTTTGTTTATAATGATGTCGGCAATTGTAAACTTCATAATACCCGGGGGGATATTTCAGTGATATTAAAGAGATACGTAGCTGGTATTACCGTGGCTGTAACGCTGTGCGTTAGTTGTATGGCAGGTAATGCCCTGAGCACTAATCGAGCCGCAGCATCCTCTGGTCCACTGAACCAATTTGCGGCAGCGTGCACTTCTCAAGCTAATTTTTTCACCTTTAAACCATGGTATCAATTTATCCCGAACTGCTCACCAACTGGGGGGCCGGAGATTACTTCGCTTACGGATATATGGTTAATACTCTTTGCGGTAGTCGATGACGCAGTATTAGTAGGAGGTTATGTGGCGGTTGGTTTTATTATTTGGGGTGGTTTTAGCTATATCACCAGCCAGGGGAATGCCGGTGCAACAGCGAAAGCCTTGAACACAATTATTAGTGCTATTGTTGGGCTGGCTATTGCCATTTTTTCGGTTGTGGGTGTGCAGTATGTGGCGGGGGTATTTGGAGCTGGAGGGGGCACTCAGACGGGTCCAAACACTAACACAAATACGGGCTCGCAAACTATTCGTAGTAACGGCACGCTGAATATTCCGCAGCAGTAGTTGGAGCTAGTAACCAAAAGCGCTACAATGTTATCAAACAAGATAAAATAGATATTGCATGCAAACAATCAGACATTTTTTATCACAAGCCCTGGCCCTAACAATCAGCCCGAACGATGTTGGTGTCCCAACCGTTAAGGCCGACCAAGCAACACTTGATAACGTGCTCAACGCGGTATTTACCATTATTGGGGCGATATCGATCCTCATCCTAATACTTGCATCGTATACATACATAACAAGTGGCGGTAATCCGGGCAAAGCGCAGCAGGCCAAGGATGCAATACTTTATACGGTGATAGGCATTATCGTGTCGCTGTCTGGTTTTGCAATTGTCCAAGCAATATTAGGGAGGATTTAATGTTTAAGAGATTTTTGATAACAGTAGGAGCTATAGGAATACTGTTGATTCCGTCCCCAGCGCTGGCACAAATTAAAACAGTTTTTCCGCAATGTAATGGCACTTCGGCAGCGAACAGCGCTGTGTGTCAAGGCTCGGGCGCTAACCTATTCGGCCCCAAAGGCGTCTGGACCACCGTCCTCAATGTTCTGACCTTCATCGGCGGTGCCATGGCAGTGATTGTGATTATTATCTCGGGGCTGCGCTATATTACTTCTGGCGGCGACCCGGCGGCGGTCAAAAGTGCCAAGAATGCTATTGTTTACGCGGCTATGGGGCTGGTTGTGGCAATCTCGTCCAGTGTTGTAATTAATTTTGTACTGGCTAATATTAAGGTATAGTTATGAAACTATTTACTGCTTTTTATCAACGTGCAATGCTGGCGGTCGTGTCGGCCGCTTTGGTTGGATTAAGTGCGGCGGCCATATTGCCGCAGCCGGCCTTGGCAGCCTTTGACCCGAGCGGCAGCATTTGCCAGGGCGCGGGCGGAGCCAGCGCGGGCTCGTGCGCCAGCAAGGGCAATGCGCAGGTCGGCACCTTAATTAGAACAGTTGTTGGATTGCTGATGCTGGCTGTCGGGGTGGCCTCGGTGGTTATGGTAATTATCGGCGCGTTTCAGTACGCATCATCGGGCGGAGATGCTGGCGCTGTTGGCAAGGCCAAAACGACGATATTTAGCGCCATTGCTGGCATTGTCATTGCGCTGTCAGCGTATGCCATCGTGGCGTTTGTTGTCTCGAAGTTCTAAATTTTTTGCCCGGTAAAGCGCGGGCGTTTCATTCAAGAGTATAGTATAACGCCATATGGCTACCGAATCTCATTTCCTTCGCCATAACGGTAATTATCCCTTCACCCCATGCAGCATCAGGCGAAGTGCAACCCGAGCTCTGTAAGAGCCCGGCGTGTAGCGTGCGGAATGGGGTGAAGGGATAATTACCGCAGTAATCAATTGCAAACACTCCCTGGTTATGTTATAACGATGGGGCGACATAAGTTACCCTGAATGTTTACTGGTAGCTTCGCACTTTAATGTCTACACACCAGCAGAAAGGCAGGTGATAATGTGCTCCACGACAAGAATGACAAAGTCGGCCAGACGGTTGGCGATTACGTTCTAGTGCAAGCGTTCCCGATGCGAAAAAAAGACCTAAGCCCACGAGTGTACATCGCCCAACACGTAGTAGATGGGCATGCCATTGCGGTCAAGCTTGCCGGGCCTGGTATGCTCGACAGGTTGCTTAAAGAAGCGACAACTCTGAGGCTTTTGCGGCATCCAAATATCGTACGGTACCTGGGTTGTGGTACGCTCGAAGACCTAACGCCGTGCCTGCTGATGGAGTGCTGTACACGCTCGCTCAGAGAGATTCTTCGCGATCGGCTGCCTATTTCGCCGTATAAATGGATTATCCAGATTGGGCATGCGCTGCAGTATGTTATTAACAACGGGTTGTTGCATCTGGATATCAACCTGGATAACATCTTAATTAAGCCTGACGGCAACGCTTGTTTAAGTGATTTTGAACTTTGCCGTCCGTTTTTAATGACCGGCAGTTTCATTAAAGATGAGGATGGTGTTTTGGAGGGCACTGCCGCAACCATGGCGCCCGAGCACCGTGAAGGTAAGCCCAGCCCAGCCAGCGAACTATATGCACTGGCGGTAGTTTTGTATGCGCTGCTTGCTGGCGAGTTTCCGTTTACGGGTAGCCAAACCGACCGCTTGTTTATAGCTTTCCAGCACCGGGATGATCCGCCGCCGCTTATTCCTCTCCTCGACGAACGTATCGAACGGGTAATTTTCAAAGCTCTCGAGAAACGCCCGCAAGACCGCTACTCAAGCATCGAGATATTCCTTGCAGTATTGGGGGAAGCCTATACTGCGGTCCAGTTTGACGCCCACTTGTCTAGGCATTCTGCCGGACTGATCGAAGGCTGAAGTAGGCAAAGGCCGACACATTGCGTTGCCGGCCTTTTATTGTGCCGCTTATTTGGGATCTCTGGAGGTGTGGTATAATCTTTGCAGCGCGCGAGTGTAGTACAACGGTTAGCATGCTAGCCTTCCAAGCTGGAGATGCGGGTTCGATTCCCGCCACTCGCACCATACGTTGAAAGCCGAAACTTGTTTTCGGCACGAAACTTCAAACCAAGCTTCAGTTGTTTGAAGTTTCGAGAGGAGGAGCCACGAAAGGTCGCAGCGAACAAATTTATTTGTCCGCGGGGGCCGGTAGCGGACTCCGACGAAGCCCCGGTAGCTCAGTGGATAGAGCAGAAGACTTCTAAGCTTATGGCCGTAGGTTCGATTCCTACCCGGGGCACCAAGATATTATTTTTAAAATTAAAACCGGAGGTGTGCAGGACCTTGCCCTTACCTCCGGTTAGCGACCAGTTTTTGTATTACGGATTGACCATGTGAACGTAGAGAATTGCGTCGATCAGTACAATGATCAACATCGCCGCTATCAGGCACGCCAAAATTTTGATCATAATCGGATGCTTTTTGCCGCGCCGTTGCGTGGTTGGCTCTGGTAAGGCGGGGAGTGGCTGGCTGAGTTTGTGCGCTATCTTTTTGGCTAGGTTCATATCCCGCGAGCTGTAGGGTATAAAACCGACTCTCGGTGCCTGAACAATAGCCGGAGTACTGAGTTGGCGCATTTGATATCTAGTACGGATGGTGGCGAGGGGCGTTCGCCGTTCGCCGCATATAACGATGGTGCTACTACCCGCAACTTGTACGATGATCGTTTCTTTCAAATCCCATCTATCACGCCTAGCTATTGCTGCAATCGCATCCAGATCGGCCTGCAATGCTAGTGAATGCAGATCGCCTGGCATGGCGGGGTATAAATCAGGGCTGACCAGAAAACGGAGATCGTTATGGGTAACAGCCTGGAAATCCGTGAATCGAGCTTGTTCGTCCATCATCATTAAGCCTCCAGTTGTAAAAATAGCAACGTAAAACTGGTCGCATGCCCAAAAAGCAACTATAGCCGCTTGGGCGGCCATGCGTTTGCTGTAAGCACTAATACTTTATTGTAAGTGGCTTATAATGGTCGTCAAGTTGGATTTGCTGGTACTTTTTGGCAACAAAAACGCCTACACCGAGACGGGGAGATATAAATCCCCGTCTGGTATAGGCGAAAGAAACAGCATTTGTTAAAGGATGACGCCAAAGCCCATATCCTGGAACCAGCGTTGACCGTCAACTGGATTGCTCGCGTCGAACAAAGTCACGAGGCTTAGGTCAAGTTTTTTGGCAACGATGCTCGCGTAGTGCTTTCGGATGCCCTCCTCACCAATAGCGTCGAGCGTGCCGTCCTTTAAATGAACCAGAGCATCAGCCGCCCGGCCAGTGCCAACTGCGCCGAGCACCGGAAGCCCCTCGAGCAATGCCAGTAGAACTTCCTCGGCAGTTACCCCGCCGCCGCTCAGCACCAGCAGGCCAGAGTTGCCCTCGCCGGAGGTATGGAAGAGCCGCAGCAGCTCAATATACTTTGGCAAATCGCCATTCCAACCGCTTGGTACACTGGCGCCTTGCTGCAGCAGCCAGAGCAAATGTAGGATGGGGTTGGGGATGGTGTCCGG
>DATLVY010000047.1:0-6711 GCA_035576845.1 Candidatus Acidiferrum sp.
GCATCATATGTTGACGTACCAATTCTATAATCGCCTTGGCTTTATCTGGCTGCTTAATTTCTAAATAGTACTGAGCCAGCCATAACGTTGTGATAAACCACGGATTACTTGGATCAGAAATGTTATTGCGACGATAAACATCACCGACATAACGAGGAACAGGGGTCGCCGCATTTTCCTGCAAACCGAAGGTCTCGACCAAGGTTTGAAAGGCCTGCTTAATTTCATCGCTATTAACATCAAATAAGCCAAACATGAACGCGCCATAAAAACTGGACATATCAATAGTGTTGTTATAGATGGTTTCAATCGAACCGTTGTCGCGGCGCTCGCGGATGAAGCCCTTGAGGAAAAACTTCTTTTCTTTACTAAACAATTGCGCCGGCGCGGCCAAGCGGATATCGTCCGCAACCGATTGCCACTGCACTGCCTCGTGCTGCCGGCCGATAGCGTCGGCCAAGCGGGCAGCCGCACCCAGTGCAGCGTAGGTCACAGCGGTTGTGTAGGTAGTCGTGAGCAATTTCTCTTCCCAAATATCGTAGCTGGCGTGCGGCAGCTTGGTAAACTCGTCGATATATCCGGCCATAAAGTTGGCGGCCGGGCGGATCAGCGAATCGTAAAAGACGTTCAACATCTCCTTGTCTTCGGTGATTTGGTAGTATTGGCCGAATAAAAACACCACAATCGCCGTCTCGTCCTCCTGAATAGGCGGTATCGTTCGGCCAGCAGCAACATACGGATGCCAGCTGCTGCCGACGGCACCGTCGGCCTGGTATTTGTGCATCAAAAATCCCTCGGGTTGCAAGCTTTGGCGGCAAAAATGGAAAAACTTAAGCACTTCGCTAAAATAACCCAGACGCAGCAGCGGCCATACGCCGTAAGCGCCGTCGCGCGGCCAGCAATAGGCATAGGTGTCGCGAGAGTAGTTGCGCATAGTGGTGTCGGTCGAAGCAATCAGCGCGCCGTGCTTATCCATATGGGCTTTGATAATAAGCAGACTCTTTTTGACCGGCTCGCGCAGGGCTGGGTCGATACTTTCGACAAACGTGTTAGCCGGACGTAACCAGCGCTGCCAGTACTCAATCGTCCTGTTAATGTGTGATTCAATCCCATCTACCCGAATACGTTTAAAGGTGCGGATAGCCTCAAAATGCTCGGTGGCAGCTGCCACCCAGTAACTTACCGCGGCCGCCTCTTGTCCGGCAAGATGCAAATCAAAACCGACAATCGAATCGACACTGCCGTGTTCTACGGCATTTCCCGATAACATGCCATCTTCGGCGTCCCGAAACGTGCCGTCCAGCCCTTCGATACCGTAAATACCAATGGCGTATTGTTTGAATGGAATATTGTGCTCGTCAACGGCACCGAATACAAAGACACGGTTACCCTTGTAATGCAGTATGGCGTTGTCGCTCGGCAAAAATTGGGCCGTATCACCATTCAGACTGTTGTTAATGCGCACGACCTGATGCAAAAACAGGCGAATCTCACGCCGCTCGTCAATGGCGTTAGTCACCTGGATCCGGCGCATAAACACATCCAACTCGTAGTCGACACAATCTTTAAATTCTAGTTTGATATTGAGCCTTGGGTTAAACGCAGTGGCATGCCCAACCATCGCATCCTGCGTGTAATCAAAGGTAAACTGCCACTCGCCACTATCCAGCCAGCTAAATTGATCCTGCACCCATACGCCGACACGCCAGCGCATGTTGCCGGCAACGGCGTGATTTTCTTGGCCAACGTGCGGATAATAAAAATCATGCACCATACCAAACGAGTTAATGCCCACGTGCAGCGAGCCGTTGCTGAGTACAATTGGACGTGACATTAGTCTGCCTCTCCCATAGCTTCATTATGCTCTTGCTTAGCCGGTTGTTCAAACGATTGCAGAACACGTAGTTTGATGTCGCGCATAGCATTCATATAAGAGATAAAAGCGTCGTAGGGCGAGGGGTACGGGTTAAAGTAGGCATGCACGTCGCCGTCGTTAAACCATTTGGTACACATGTAGTAAAAATGGTCAGAGGTTTGCAAGCGGCGCCAGTCGCCAATCAGAGTCGTGTCGCCGGTGCGCATGACGGCGTCTTCGATGGCATAAATATTATCGAGCGCATCCTGCTGCATGGCGTTGCCCAGCCAGGCGCTGAGGTCGCGCTCGGTATCGGCCCAGGTGACCGTCTCGGGCATATCGATAAAGTCTTGCGGCTCAAAAGCCTCGATGGCCTCAGAGGGGGTCATAAAGGTGTTGCCACTAAGCTTCATGAACTCGCCCGGCAGCTTGCTCAAAAAGGTAAAGATGCCGCTTTCGTCCCACTGATGCTCGCCAAACGTTTCGTAGTCCATAAACAGGTTGACGAGCTGCTGGTCCTCGGGCAGGGCGTTAAGCCAATGCGTGAATTTTTCGGCAGTCAGCGGCCACTCGGCCCAGGTTTTATCGGAAAAGCGGAAGGCGATATCATCGGAAAGTTTGTAATTTTTGAGCAGCAGGCGGATGGTGTCGGTACCGACCGGCTGGTACATATGATTGGCGGTGCGGTGCCTCAGGATTTTGTCCCAGCCCTCGGCAAGAATGCCTTTGTAGCCAGCTTTCTCGGCCCAAAGGGCGAGATCGTTATTGTAAGCCAGTTCGGTGTTACGGAAAATTCGCGGCGTCACGTTAAACAGCTGCTTAATTTTTTCTCGGTGCATGCGGACCTGCTTTTCAAACTCAAAGCGCGAGAAGAAGAAGGCCAGGCTGTGATAATACGTCTCGGCAAGCACTTCGACTCGGCCGGTGGCGATCAGCTGCTGAAAGCTTGTCAGCACCTGGGGCGCCCACATTTCCAGCTGCTCGAGCAAGGTGCCGGTTATCGAGATGCTCAGGCGGAATTCCGGGTGTTGCTCCAGCAGTTTCAGCAGCCGGTAGTTAGTTGGCACATATGATTTTTCGGCAATTTTATGGATAATCCACTGGTTGTTGAGGTCGCTGCCCCATTCGCCGCCTAAAAAATAATTGTGGTCGCGGCCCGCATCGAACACCGTGTAATTGCGGACACGGTAAGGCTGGTGGACGTGCAAATAGAGACAAACGGCGCGTTTCATGAGCTCGCGGCTCCTATGGTTTTGGGTAGCTTGGCGTAAATCTGCAGGCATTTTTCGGCTACGGTGTGCCAGGACATTGTGTTAAATTCGTCGGTCGCGTTTTGTATTAACTCGGCTTGCAGGCTTTCGTGCTGGGCGACCGCAACGATGTCGTCGGCCAATTTGCGGATATCCCAAAAGTCAAATTTCAGCACATTGCGCACTACCTCTCCAACGCCGGACTGTTTTGAAATCAGGGCCGGTGTGCCGTAGCCAATGGCCTCGAGCGGGGTAATGCCAAACGGCTCCGCCACCGAGGGCAGCACAAACATATCGCCGATGGCATAGGCATCGCGCCACTGTTTGCCGTGCACAAAAGTGCCGGTGAATAACACATTGTGGCTGACGCCCAGGCTGGCACTGAGCTCTAGCAGTTCGTGATATTGTTCGCCGCAGCCGGCAATCAAAAATAAAATACTCGGGTCTTTATCAATCACCAGGCGCGCGGCACGCAACAAATGGGTCAGGCCTTTTTGGATGGTTAGCCGGCCGATATTCACCACCACCTTGTAGCCGTACTGCTTCATTAAACTCAGATAAGCGTAGCTATTTTCGCCCTCCAGCGGCACCAGTTCGTCGGGGTTGATGCTGTTATGCATCACCTCGATAACCTGGGGCGGAATGGCGTAGCGGCTGGTCAGTAAATCCTTGGTGGCTTGGCTGACGGCCACGATGCGGTCAGCCTGAGACAGGGTTGTATACTCGATATCGTGGACCAACGGGTTACCGCCAAAGTGCACATCGGCTGCGCGGTCGAATTCGGTGGCATGCACATGGGCGATCAGCGGTTTTTGAGTTTTTTGCTTGGCCACCAGGGCTGCCTCGAAGGTTAACCAATCGTGTGCATGAACAGCGTCGTATTTTTTACGGGTAGCAATGGTGCATACTGCCTCGGTGTAAGCGGCCTGCTGCTCGCGCAGCCCTTTGGGCAATTCGTGGTTTCGGGGGGTTTTCTCCGAAAAATTTCGGCTATCGTAGGCGCCGCCGGCTGCCGCCAATTGCTGGCGAGGATAGGGAAGGGCGGGAATAACCTCCATAAAATCAACATTGTCGTGGCGGTCGTTATAGGGCACTACAAAATCGATACTCACGCCACGCAAGGCGAGCGCTTTGCACAACTGGTAACATGCCACGCCTAAACCGCCGCTGTTGTGTGGAGGCAGCTCCCAACCTAGCATCAATATTTTCATCCACGGCACCCGTTTATCTACTTTCAAGTATAAGCATGATGCATGTGACATTCAAGCTGGATCTGGCTTTTTCCGGGTTTTTAACATAAATCATTGACATGACATATAAATTATGCTAATAATGATATATCGATCTGCCTTGGAATATCAAGGTAGAGCAAGTAGTCACACAAGAAAGAGGCTATACTATGTTATACTATCCCGATTTAGTAATACTGCATACTGGCATCTCCAAGTTGGACAGCCTGCTGCGAAAAGACGGCAAGCTGACTGGAATTCAGGTGGGTAGTCCTCGGATTAGCTTCAACCTGATGTATGTCTGTAGCAGGGATAGGCTGAACACCTTCCTTGCGTACGTTCTTCCCGAGCCAGGAAGCCCGAGCAGTGCCGCTTTCGAGGCGGACGATGTTTGGGGGGCCATCAGTGGCCTCATCCACACCATGGCTGCGCAGGAGAGGCTGATCACCGAGTAATTTCAACGGCTACGCACCGGCCGGGCGAACAAGATGTTTGCCCGGCCTTTCTCGTTAATTCCTGGAAAGAGCTTCTTTTCTACCTTTTATTTAACCTGAATCTCGACGACCAAGCTTCTTCTCTGTTTGGGAGTCGCCTCTTAAACAGATGAGAACGTAAAACATGCTGTTTTGTTTTCCCTCCCTGGGCTGCACTTTCAGGATAACAAAACGGCGTGTTTTGCATTAGGGGTTAGTTTCGAGATCCAGCTAAGTATAATTGACATTAATGTAGTAATGTGCTATTATAGAGTAAAAGTTGAGAAGATTTTTTGTTCCTACAATAGAAAGGTTGAGGATGTGAATTACATATTCTCTGAGACGCTCCAAATGTTTCTCAATCTCGCCGAACAGCGGATGGAAAACGGACTTGGAGCCGTTCTTCTGCTGAAAGGCCCCCCGGGTGGCGGTAAAACGTCGTTCGGGTATGCTATGGCAGAGGCCCTTGGGGCTGAGTGCATCTATTATGGATGCAAGCCTGACAAGGAGAGGGATCTCCTGTATGAGATCGATGTTCAAGGTGTCCTTGATCGTGTAAACGCTTGGGCACCGGGCAAGGCCTGGCAGGCCTTTAAGCTTTCAGCCGAGGGAAAATTCTGCGTCCTTATTCTGGACGAGCTCGACAAGGCTAGCCCAGATTTCGACGCCTTCCTCTTGGAACTGCTGGAGAACTGGCGCTTTACAGCTCCGGGTGGCGTTGAAGTGGGGGGTGATCCCAAAAAATTGGCGATCATTCTAACGACGAATGATCGTCGCAAATTACGGCCAGAACTCCTGCGCCGCTGTCAGAGGATATCCGTCCCGATTCCAGAAAATGGCCGTCGGGAACAAATCATCCGACAGCTCGCCGGTATCCCCATCCCCGATGGACTGTTGAGCTTGGTGGTGAGAATCGGCGAAATCGTCCGCAAGGACGATGAGGAAAACGCCCCATCGCCGAAAGAGATGGCGATGTGCTGCGTCGATCTGCTGCATTTCGCCCAGAGCGGCTGTTACCACGATGAGCTGTGGCGAGAAGTGGGGGCCAGTTGGCTCACCAAAGGAGGTGGCGTGGCCCACCTCGACAAGCTGATGAAATTCGGCTGGGGAAGGGGCCTCATGAACGAGGCCCGAAAGTAAAATAGGCTGTGGAGAAGTGCCTAACGACTAAACTTCTCCATTCTATTGAGCTTGCGACTGATGCTGGCATGGGCTGACATCGTACAAGTCGCGGGTTCATAGAAACTTCACAAATAGTGAAAGAATAGTGAAAGAAAGGACTCCCCGCATGAGGAGCCGCAGGCAGAGAAACTCTGCGCCGCCGCAGCGCGGCAAGGGTTATGGAGGCCAGGTGACGCTTCGCTCTCCATCTGGGGAGCTCGTTACTGTTGAAGTGCCTGGACGAACGTTTAGGTGGTACAGCGGTAAGATCGAACCGAGAGACGATGTGCTTTCTAAACGACAAGACCGCAAGTTCCGAAGGTTGCTTTCGGCTGGTTACACAGTCGTGAGCGACAGACGTTCGCCAGAGGGTGATGAGCCCAAAGCTGGGGAGGAAGAGAAAAAACTCACCAGCATCGTGATTGGCACGACGCAGACAGGCTCTACCTCGCACGGTGGCAAACATGCCTCGCGCCAAGTAGAGGACTCACCAAACGCGGCCAACGCAGGGAAACGCCCACGTGGCTGCCGAGGTGGACAGAAGAAGCGTAGCCAGGATAAACGGCGTAGGATTGCGAAGGTGCAATCGCGCATCCAAGTCCAGCGGTCTAACCAAAGCGGTAGTACGAGCGTTTACTCGCCACAACCGCTAGAGGTTAGCCCAGAACTTTTGGCATCCGCCGAGAGTTCTGCTAAACTGCTGGGTGAACTAGTAGGACGTTCGGCGATTAAAGTGAAACGTG
>DATLVY010000048.1:0-7070 GCA_035576845.1 Candidatus Acidiferrum sp.
CAGCTGATGAGCGCCAGCGGCCGCAGCAACGGCGAGAACCGCGTGCAAGAGGTCAGCGAAATCAGCCGCGGCCTCAAATTGCTGGCGCGCGAGCTGAATGTGCCGGTTATTGCGCTGAGCCAGCTGTCGCGTTCGGTCGAAAACCGCAGCCCACAGATTCCGCAGCTTTCTGACCTGCGCGAATCGGGCAGCATCGAGCAAGACGCCGATATCGTAATGTTTTTGTACCGCGAAGATTATTACAAGCCCGAAACCGACCGCCAGCACATCACCGATCTGATCCTGGCCAAGCACCGCAACGGCCCAACCGGAAAAGTCGAGCTCTATTTTCATCCCGAGCGCCTCAAGTTTATGACGCTCGACAAAAGCCACGACGCTTGAGCCCCGGCCTCGAAACTATGTATAATAGGGTCTATGAATATCAGGCCGGTGTCTGAGTTGGCGCTGTACCGTTACCGCTGGGGCATTTCTTATTTTTTGCTCGCGGCATTAACAGCCTTGCTTTTAGTGCTCAACTACGCTAACTTACCAGCTGGCATGAGCACTGGCGAGCAGGCGAGCACACTGGCCAGCAACCGGCTTGCGTTTACTCTAAATACCTCAAACATTGTTGATAGCCTCCGGTCAGTCGTCAAAACCACCGACGTCGTAAACTTACCGTACCATCTGCTGCAAAAAGCCAGTCTGCACTTCTTCGGCCTCAGCGCACTGGGCGTTCGGCTGCCCTCGATGGCTATAGCCGGACTAACCGCAGTGCTGTTTTTTGTACTGCTGCATCGGTTATTACGCCCGAGCACAGCGGTGGTTATGGGCGTACTCGTCGTCACCAGCAGCTGGTTTGTCGGATTAGGGCGCCTCGGAACCGCTGATTGCATGATTGTTTTTTGGACGGTTACTATCTTGTTACTGGCAACGCTCGTATCGCAGCGCACGACTCTGGCGCACATTTGGAAAGTTTTACTGCTGCTGAGCATCGGCCTGGCTTTATATACACCATATATGGCCTTCCTGCTGCTTGCCGCCGCCATTGCCAGTATTGCGCAGCCGCACTTGCGATACATGGTGCGCTATACCGATACTTCGGGCGCAACCCTGAGTATCATTTTTTTTGCAATTATATGGCTGCCGCTTGGCGCAAGTATCTGGTTCGACCCGGGTACTATTTTGCGCCTGGTTAATATATCGCCCGCCATACCCGGGCCAGGGGAATTTGTAAGTAATATCCTCATTTCACTCAACATGCTTTTGAATCCGCTGGCAGTCTCCTTTAATGGCTTCCCGCAACCCCTGGTGCCATTGCCCATTGCGGTACTGGGCTGCATCGGAATTGTCTGCCTAGCTCGGGATTGGCACTCGGTTCGCTCGCATGTTTTTCTGGTTTGGCTGGCGGTGCTGGTGCCCTTGATAGGGCTCGATACGACGCACAACCTTGTTACCTTGTTTGTGCCATTGATGCTGGTGGCCGCTATCGGTTTGCAAGCGCTTATTCGCTACTGGTATGTCCTTTTTCCGCGCAATCCTTACGCTAGAGTATTTGGCTTGCTGCCGCTGAGCTTGCTGGTTATAACCCTTGTGCAGTTTAATTATCAACGCTACTTTTTGGCAATGCCTTACGTTAAAGCAACAGCGGCGCTTTATAATCAAGATCCGTTTATCTTGACCGACCTGCTAGCTACAAAACTGTACCAAAGTCAGCGCCTGGTGCTGGTGGTGCCATCTGACAGTACCGAGTTGTATTCTATCGACACGGTGCTTGCCCCATACTTAACCGTCGTGTCAAATGGCGACTTTACTGCGACCAATAATGCCACCAGCGTTATTGTTGCCATCGATTCAGTTACTAGCTTGACAGCCGCCCAGCAAGCATTGCTCCCAGCCAATAAGCAGCCTCGGCTCATCGTCAACGACCGCTCGGATGATTCGTTACGCTTTTTGGTATATAGTAGTTTATAAATTTTTCCAAGAGTCGTTCAGGTGATAGCACGCCCTTGCGCCTGCAAGTGACTAGATAATTTCGTTCAGTGTCCTGCGGTATGCGCCTGCAGGACACTAGTTATTAATTCGCAGCAATTACTGCGGCGAGAAGCCAGCCAATTGAAAGAGACCCAACAATTCGCGCTCGTTATCTGGCGTATGCACCAGATTTTGCGCGTAAAAGGTATACAGCGCCTTTTGCTCGCCCAAAAATTGAATGGTTGGATCCTCTCGTTTGGCGAGTATCAACTCCACTACTTTTGCGTAAATTTCTTCCTCGCCAGGCGGAGGTAGCAAATCCCGCAAACTGCCGTCAAGAATGCGCCCCCTTCGCAGCCGTTCAGCGCTCCAATCAATTAAGCGAGGGCCCTTAATGTCGCTGACGCGCGAAAACAGTTCTGCCGAGGGTAAATGTGACTCGATAATTAAAATTATCATCTCACCGCCGACTAGCCAGTTTTTGGCTTTTTGGAGACCATCGGGGTGTAGCAATGGATACATCGTCTCGACATCACACTCGGTGATCGGCTTGAGTACTCTTGTGGCAACGATCTGGCCAAAATCACGAATACCGGCGCGTATTTTTGCCATGACGATCTCAAGCTGACCCTTCCTGATCGCATCAGGTTTAATAACAAATGCATTGTAGGATTTGTGCGTGCCCGAGTCGCTTACGTTTGTGTGCCCAGGGGCATAGCCATTATCCCGACCCGCGTTCTCCTCGCTAAATTGCTTCTCCATACTTTTTAAATACCCTCCTTGTTTTAACCTGCCAAGAATCAGGCTTAGGTAAATAACCTGTGTGCTCACGACAATAAAAACCAACCTCCTGCGTGCGTGTATGTTTTATATTACTTCATATAGAAATATAAAGTCAAGTTAGTTTAACCTGACTCGCAAACCCCTGAGTGGCAATCCAAAAAATAGCACCCGGGAGTTCCGCCTGAAAGGCGGATGTCTGAGCAGGGGTGTTTTTTGGAGTGACGAGGCTCAGGGGTTTGCGAATCGGGCAGTTTACAGTTTGGGCCAACCCACTGAATCAGCGCATCCTGCATATGGTTACTCTTAGAAGGCAATTACCCCTTCACGCCATGCAGCATCAGGCGGAGTGCAGCTTGGGACTCTGTAAGAGCCCGGCGTGTAACGGCGGAATGGCGTGAAGGGATAGTTGTCTCTTAGAATCATTGTGTTTAACAACCCTGATGCTATAATAAACTTATTCCGGCCGAGCGGGCTGGAGGTTGTTCGCCAAAGAGAGAGGTTGCCATGAACCAACTGCCTCTGTTTATCCTTATACCGGGCCTAGCGGCGCTTGAAAAAAATCTCCGGATTGCCTTACGGCCCATCGATATGTCGACCCGTAACTCTATCATTACGGAACTGCGGCCCGTACTAGAGGAACTGGCCGACGCGACTTTTTTCGAAAAGGGCAACTTGGCGATGCGCTTGCTAGATATCAGAGAGGGCATGCACGCCAACAAGCGGCTTTGGCACGCCGTGGGCATTCAGCGGCGAGGCAGACAAAACCAGGTGCTGTTGGACGGCGTGCTGACTGCTCTCGTGGTTGCGTTGGTTAAGAATCGTGGATTAACCAAGTACCTCCTTGGCGCCATCGGCAGCCCCTACATCCAAAAGATCGACCTGCCGCCGGCACGAAAATGATTTTCGTGCCGGCTAAGCTGTCACTACACTAATTATTCTTGCTACAATAATACTATAAGGAGTTACATCGATGTTTGATAAAGCCAAAATGGCTATGCAGGTTAGAAAAGCCCAAAAAGAGCTGGCCAATGAAATTATGGAAGCCGAGGCAGGGGACGGCGCGGTTAAAATCCGCATCACTGGCGAGCAAAAGATTAAAAAAGTGGTGCTCGACCCCGAAAAAATTGATTTCGATGATATGCCCGAGCTTGAGCGCTGGATCGAAAGCGCCATCAAAGAAGCCATCACCAAATCACAGCAATTTGCCACCGAAAAGATGAAGCCCTTGATGGGCGCGCTCGGCAAACTTGGCCTGTAGAGCATGCAGCAAATTCTGCCAAAAGCGTTAACCACGCTGATTGACGAACTCAGCCGGCTGCCCGGCGTCGGCCCCCGCACCGCCGAGCGCTATGCATACTATTTGCTGCGCGGCGATCCGCACGCTGCCCAGCGGCTGGCAGCAGCAGTGGCTGACCTGCATGGCCAGGTTGACTACTGCAAAAAAACCTTTGCGTTCATCGAAAAAGGGCAAGAGCTGTCGCCGTTATATACCGACCCCGCCAGGGATAAAACCATCGTCGCAGTCGTTGAGGAACCATTAGATGTAGTGGCGCTGGAGCGCACCGGCCAATTTAAGGGCACCTACCATGTGCTCGGCGGTGCCATTTCGCCGATTGACGGCATTGGCCCCGAGCAGCTACACATTCGCGAGTTGCTGCAGCGCATCGAAGATGACCATATCGAAGAAATTATCTTGGCTATGAACGCCAGTGTCGAAGGTGAATCAACCGCCCTCTATTTGCAGCGTCAGATTGGCGACCGCCCGGGTGTCAAGGTAACCCGCCTAGCCCGCGGCCTGCCAGTTGGCGTTGACCTTGAATACGCTGATCAAATCACGCTCAAGCATGCGCTTGAGGGTCGGCAGGCTGTCTAGTTAGGGCGCCTGACTAAGCGTGTTATTTTAAAAACCTAGCTTTTAGTTATTAGATATTGTATAGTAGGTCACGTTGCTGTCGCAATGCATTTTTGATAGTAGTTTGCTTAGTGTTTTCGCGATCAAGGAGTTACATGCACAATTCTCAAGCCGGACAGATTATAAGGGCATGGTTTGACCCGGAAGTCAGGTCATTTGCCCTCAGTCTAGCCAAAGGCGGACCCGTCAACGAGTCCAAACAGCTGATCACGTGGAACCATCAGAACTTACTGAGGCTCCTTAATGAAAACTTACTCCTCGAGACTGGTCACATGGGTCAGAAAAAGCTCAGTAAGGAAGCGCCGCGTTTACTAACCAAGGCAATTTTAATTCTCTTCGATCCGTTCTTTTACTACTCGATCGAGTACGAGCGGAACTTTATAGAGGCAATGAATAGACTAACCCGCCAGGGGCTGATCGGACCTGACCGCAATCTGTTCGGGCAGGCCTTTGAAGCCTGGCTGGTACAAATGTATCGCCAAAGCGACATGGCGCGGCTGGAGGTAATTCGTAAAAAGGCCCTGGCCCCCATTAATGCCGGCATGCCCGCTGATCAAATGTTCGCTTTCTTCGAGGCTTTGGACTACTACACCGCGCAGACGCTGTTTTATTGCCAGAAAGGTAATGGTCGTGCCAATGCCAAACAAGTAGCCAATATCCTGAGGATCTCGGGAGTCACAGCTGATGTTCTTGAAAAGGCATTACAAGCAGGGCTGCTTGTCTACCAGGATAACTTTTACCGACCGGGAGATTACATGGGTGCAACAGCGGCTTTTCTGCGAGAGTTCTTTGGCTTTAAAAAGGCCGCAATTACGAGGACGCTGGAGTCAGCATTCACGGTGGAGCTTCCGCGTTACCTGCAAGAAATGCCCTAAAAAATCAAACATCCGTCGGCTCCAGTAGCTGACGGATGTTGCTTATTCTGCGAAAAATGATAACTTATGCTACACTTTAAAAGATGGAATTACAATTGAAACAAATTAAAAGTATTATCGACGAAGCGCGCAAGGTCGTTATTATCCAAGCCGAAAACCCGGATGCCGATAGCCTGGCAAGCAGCCTGGGACTTGAGGAAATTTTGGGCGACCTCGGCAAGCAGGTTGTGTTGTATTGCCCGGTTAAAATCCCGCGCTACCTTGGTTACGCCAAAGGCTGGGACCGCGTGGTGGATGAGTTTCCGACCGATTTTGACACGAGCATTATTGTTGATACCGCCAGCGCCACGCTAATGCAGCGGGCGATCGTCCCCGAAAACGTGGCGCAGATTACCAAACATCCGTGCATTGTGCTCGATCATCACATCACCGAGGGCACGTTGCCGTTTGAAACCCTGACCGTCAGCGACCCGAAGTCAGTCGCCACCGGCGAGCTGGTATACAAGCTCGCGAAAGCAAACAACTGGCCGCTAAATCCGCAAGCCTGCGAGCAGCTCGCCATCGCCATTTTGGCCGACTCGCTGGGGCTGGTTACCGAGAACACTTCGGCCGCCAGCATCCGCACCGTCGCCGATTTAGTTGACGGCGGCGCCAGCCTAACCGCTATCGATAACCGCCGGCGTGATTTTATGAAAAAGCCAGCCGAAATTTTAACGTATAAAGGCCAGTTGCTGCAGCGCATCGAGTACTTTTTAGACGGCGCGCTGGCGCTGATTCATATCCCATGGGATGAGATTGCCAAATATAGCGAGCAGTACAACCCCTCGATGCTGGCATTAGACGAAATGCGACTGGTAACCGGTGTGCGCGTGGCTATTGCCACCAAAACCTACCCGGACGGCAAAATCACCGGCAAAATCCGCTGCAACCCAGACGCTAAAGTTGCCGAGACCATTGCTGCACATTTTGGCGGCGGCGGGCACCCTTACGTGGCCGGCTTCCGCACCTACAGCGACAACTACGAACAGATTAAAACCGAGCTGATTGGCGCTGTCGATAAAATCCTCGAAGACTACGACAAAAACCTCACGGCTACCGAGCCGTGTTGACCTTGGCTGTATTCTCCGTCACAATTTAAACAAGGATTTTTATATGTCAGTCAAACTGTTCGACACCATGAGCCGTACGCTCACAGAGCTTCAGCCATTGCACGAGAGGGAAGTGCGTCTCTACACCTGCGGTCCGACCGTTTACGACTACCCGCAAATCGGCAACTGGGCGATGTACACTCGGTGGGATACGCTGGTGCGGATGCTGCGGGCCAGCGGCTACGATGTTAACTGGGTGATGAATATCACTGATGTTGGGCACCTGACCAGCGACGCCGACACGGGTGAGGATAAGCTCGAAAAAGGCGCCCACCGCGAAGGCAAAACCGCTTGGGAAGTAGCCGAGTTTTATACCACAGATTTTTTGGCCGGCATGCGTGCGCTTAACATGACGCAGCCGAGCGCCATCGTCAAAGCCACCGACACCATTCCTGAGCA
>DATLVY010000049.1:0-12967 GCA_035576845.1 Candidatus Acidiferrum sp.
ATGCTTAAGCTATTTCGAGCCTGAATTGGGGTCGCGCCAAAGCCCTCGATGAGTACCCGAATAACATCTTGACTGCCTAGCCCCAATCCGCCTGCAACCATAAACGCGTTAATGACTAGCGCATGCCAAGGTTGAGCCAAATGCTTATAAAGGGCAATCACTCTTTCTGGCGCTTCCGCCTCACTGAATCGGAATATTGTCGAGTCTTCAGTAATCTCGAGGTTAAGGCACTTGGAGAGTATGGTAACCGCTTTTGTAGCCCCTTCAGGGTTAAGGCTAAAAAACCTCTGCAAACCGACTTTCTGGGATTGCAACAAGCCGACTTTCCGTAAAATCTTCAAGTGATGAGACAGAGTCGATTGTTCAATCGCTATCCCTGACTTATACAAGTGCTGTAGTAGCTGTCCTATGTTCTCCTGAGTCTGTAACTCGCCATCGCTCAGGGCACCCAGTACGGCAGCGTGCTTTAATGTCCGCCGACGAGCATCATCCAACAAAACCTTAGCTATAAATGAAGTAGACTCGGCAACTTGGGAAGACGACATCTCGTCTACGGAGGCTAGGGCGACACCAGCGTCCTTAATCCTCAACTGCGGTCTTTGAGCCATAAGATTGGCTCCTTTCGTCACTCTTCAAACAAACACTGTAAAACAGAAATACTTACCAGCGAAATAATTTTCCCTGGTCGAATACTAATTTATAGTACATTGCTTTCTAGATCAAGGTCCTGAGGAATACAGCCGCAACCCATCCCCACCTAGTGCTCAATAATCTTGTATTCCAAAAGTATCTCAATAAAATAAATAACTTTGGAATACCCTCAAGCCAGTTTGGCTTGAGGGATACGTCTCCTTCCTACTGTGCTTCGGCGGATGATCTTGCTGCCTCCATAAGATTGGACCATCCCCCAAAATACTTGCTAAAACGTCTGGAGGTGTTGAGCCCTCGTACCCCAGCAATAGCATCCCACTCACCGACACTGAGAGCACGCCCATCTTCACCCTGAACCTTCAGATATTCCCTTAGCAAAGCTTCTCTCATAGTACCTAAACCAGCCGACACAACGATTTCCTCGATGCCAGAGAAGTATCTCATGTAAACCGTTGGTGCAGCGCACATCCCTTCAGTGCAAGCATATTCCATCTCCTCATAGGTCGGGATACGCTTTTTATGCTCTACCAACCGCTTAAAGTCATCAATAAGGCGTTTTATTGGATACCGTCGACTTTCGCCTTTGACAACTAAATTTGGGTCTAAGCCAGCGGCCTGTAAAAATTTATCCCAATCGCCAAAGTATCTGATGAAGCGGTTCGGATGATTACATCGTCCTGTAATACTGATACCGACTACCTCATCAAAACTCAACGGATGGTCAATCCCTTCCTGGACAGTCAGAAACTCTCGTAACAAAACCTCCTGTATAGTGCCATAACCTGCGGCGGATACAATTTCCTCGATACCACCAGGAAAAATCGCCAGAAAGATCCTGTAGTCTCGGCATTCGCCCCTCGTGCTGTATTCGTCTATTTCATCGACACTCGGGAGATAGCCAAGTGATTTTCTAACACGTCTAAAACCATCGAGCAACTTTAACACTTCTGGCGAAGTTTTTGGTCGGCTTAGTAGCAGACCATTCATGCACTCGTCGGCAGCTTCTATGACTTTTCCCCAGGAATGGTACTGCTTGATATACCGCAGAAGTGCATTACACTTTCCTTCCTTGTGCAACGCTTGCACATCGAGATGGCTTAACTGGTACGCAACATTCCTATGAAGCTCTACGATTTCTTTGAGGAGCGCCTCCTTAACCGAGCCGTAACCCGCAGCGGCGACGATTGCTTCAATGCCACCGGGGAAATACCGCATGTAGACATGTTGATTCGGGCAGACACCTCGCCGAGAAAACTTCACGAGATGTGGGTACGTCGGCAAATATCCAAGCAGCTCTGCTACTCGCCGAAAACCATCCAGACAATCTTGGTACGACTCATGGGTTCTTATTTTGACATCGTAGCCCAACAGCCGGTAGGCCTGAGCGAAACTACCGAATCGTTTTAGATACGCACTGAGACCCCTTGGTAACTCATTTCTATGAAACGCCTCATCAATCTCTGGACCGGTTGGCAGCCTCTTACGATCCGTAATCGTCACCTCTATCAAGTCGCTCAACGGGAGTAAAAGCTCACTGTCTGAAAGAGTTTCCGATAGTCTTCGGTCATGGTCAATTGCCCTATAGGCGCTATCCATACTACCAAAAATCCTACGGTAAGCTCCCAGGGTGTGAATTCTTTTTTTCTGGCTCAAACGTATATGTTCTTTGCGCGTGAGATGTCTTCCCAATACCGCGACAAAGCTATACAGTTCGGCTTTCAATACCTCCTCTAACATTTCATCGGGGAGACCAAGAGTAACCATATTCGATCCCAATTCAAGTAGGTAACGAGCATGCGGATCGAATATAAAAACGTCTTCCTGGTCGAACCGACCAATCTCCGACGCAGATTGACGAAAATCGTCTGCCATTGCCTCTAGTAAAAGTAGCCGGGCATAGCTGTCGACGAAATCGTAGATTCTTAGCACTTTATCCGGTTCAGTCGACGTCCCACTTGCAAGTTGATGTAGTATCGTGCTTCGACCCCGAATGGACCCGAGGAAAAAAATCAGATTTACATCATCAAGGTATGCGCCCTCGTTAAGAGACCACACTGCGGTGATAATGCCCGATTTGCTTCTGCGGAACTCTGCAAGCCTCTGAGAGTAGTTTTCTGTTTGTGCACAGAAAGCTGTCGTCTGGAATATCTCGGCGATTCGTTTAGCACGCCAAACGTTCTCGCAGAATATGACAACTTTGGCATTCTGAGTGTTTTCGACCTTTTCTCTAATAATCGCGACTAGCTTTTCATCTTGTATGGGTTGGACAATGTACCGATTCATCTCGACAAAAGTCAGCAAACCAGCACCACCAATCCTAGCATCCAAGCCATCTTCGCGCATCGTATGCTCAGCCACAACTGAATAAATCATCCTGGGTATCAAGCGCTGCGCGTAAGCCTCTTCGAATGTCATATAACGAATTAACGGGCCAAATAGCTGTAAGACATCGCCTAGGTTGTCCCTTTCAAAAAAATCGGACACAAGATCCGACATAGCAAGTCTAAACTTCGCTTTCTTGAAATGTGCAACAGCATCCCTAAAAGTGTCCGCTATAGCATGGTGCGCCGCTTCGCAAATTACAATATCAAATGTATCACTGCTAAATTCCTCGAGATGACCTCTCATCATTTTGAACGTGGAAAACATCACATCGGCTTTCGCTGCTTCTTTATCTACGCCAAACACACCGTAGCTCAGAGACTCGCCAAGTATATCCGAAAAAGTCTCAAAAGCATGCAACAAAATAGATGTCTTATGAGCCAGAAAAAGCACCCGAGGCCATCCCTTTGGTTGATGTGCGCGACAAAAGAAAGCAGCCACTTCGACAGCATTTTGGTTAGCGGGTAGGCTAATGGTGGCGCCAGTGCCACCCAAGTAGACTCTATGCCCCAAAGCATCTAAGTAGTCAGCCTGAATTGAGGTGGGGATTACGGCCATGATAGTCTCTCCTTCTAGAAAAGAGTGGTGTAAAAGAACTATAAACGGCACCGGCGTTATAAATAACACTGCGTGCATGTCAATCTACTACATCATATCAGTAAAGCAGTGGACTTCTCAGAATATGATTCTCGGCAGAGGGCTACCTGCCACTGGCTATTATTAGGCCGCAGTTAAGTTAGGATTTCGAACCAAAATAACAGAGGCAGGAAAGCTTGGTGCAAATTTTCCAAACTTTTCCGCCTCTGTTGTTTTTCATGGCTGGGGAGGAGGGATTCGAACCCCCGAATGCTGGGACCAAAACCCAGTGCCTTACCACTTGGCCACTCCCCAATACGAGTAGCGTAACGGGTTTATTATACAAAAATTCACGTAGTTCTCCAAGAGGTGACTGAGAGCAGACACCAAAATAGCCGGCTTTTAACCGGCCATTTTGGTGGGCGGGTACTAGATACTTACGCCCAGCAGAGTCCAGCTGCCTTCGCCCGCATCAAAACGCAGGCGAAAATCTTTGCGGCCGTCCGTCATCTGGTAAATGCGGAAGATGCTGCTGCCGCGTTGCACATCGCAGGCTAGGCCGGAGTCAAATGTGTAGCTCTCGCCAGCCCACTCCATGCGCCGCGGGTACTCGCGCAGATGTTTTTTGTTTTGGAAGTACAATGACGTAATTGTCACTTTTTGGTTTATGTTGTTCATAGCATGCTCCTAAAGTTTAAATTTTGTAAACTTTCTACCGTCTTCGCGGGACGGCAAACGGATTTTGGAGCAGTTACCGGGCCAAAGGCCACCACCGTCGGGATAGCGTATATTGCCGGGGTAACTTTATGCGTCTTTTGTACTACGGTGACGCTTGGCGTTTATAAGCGCTAGTGTGTATGTAGCCGAACTTGTTTTGTAAAAAAGCCTGCATGTGAAAGATGAGAGTTTCAACCTCCAACCAGTACACACATGACTGCCTTTAGTATAAAACGCCAGCAGGGCCGGACGCTATGGCCGACCCTGCAAATTGGTTGTGATTTTTACGCTTCGGTTTTGTCTTTTGGTTTGGTAGCTGGTGTTTCTTTTTTGTCGTTTGGTGAAGCGGGCTTGACCTGCGCTGGCGCTCCGGCCTCGGTGTAGTAGCTGCGGATTTGGAACAGTATGTACAGGCCGACTGCCGAGCCAAGCAGTGAGAAGATAAAGTTCGCAAAATCGTAAGCTGCGATCAAATGCACTAAGGCGTAGAGCACGTACACTAGGTTAACCCAGTACAAAATCAACCACCCTTTGCGCTTGTGGTCGCGCAGAGCAGGGAAGGCCGCGAAAAATAAGATGGCTTCACCCAGCAGAATCAACAGCACAACCCAGAGCAAGGGGCTGGCGCTAGTCATCGGCGCATAATTATACGGATACGCCATATTCAGGTAGCCATCCATCATGCGATTAACAACGGTGATTGCCGTGTATGCTGCACCCGCGCCAAGTAGCGAGAGGATGCCACCGGCTAGCGTGAGCCACGGCATGAACTTGACGATAGTCGAGCGCGCATGGTCGGGGATTTGATAGGAAATTTTCTTCGTAAAAACATCATTGAGTTGTTCTTCGAGCTGGTGCATACAAACAGGCTCCTTGCTTTATATAGTTAGCATCTAGCATAACGCGCCAGCTTGGCTGAGACAAGGGGCAATCTCAACCTGAGTGGGTGCACCTTCGACAGTAATAGGCGACGCCTAACCAATAAAAGTCATTGCCCTCACCAGTATATAATTTGTCAAAATCATATTACAATTACTCTATGCCAACATTCGAAGCGTCTTACCGCAAGCTTAATGCTGCCCAGAAGCAGGCTGTCGATACAATCGACGGGCCGGTGATGGTAGTGGCCGGGCCGGGCACTGGCAAAACGCAGTTGCTCGGGATGCGCGTTGCCAATATTCTGCGTCAGACCGACGTTAATCCCGGGAATATTTTATGCTTAACTTTTACAGACTCGGGCGCGGCTGCGATGCGGGCGCGGCTCGCCCAGCTGATGGGGCAGGAGGGCTACAAAGTCGCGGTACATACGTTTCATAGTTTTGGAACGGAGATTATCAACCACAACCCTGAGTACTTCAACCAGGGAGCAAGCTTTCGGCCCGTAGACGAGCTAGGCAGCTACGAGCTGTTTGAAGAAATTTTCAAAACCTTGCCTCTGGGGAGCCCGCTGGCGAGCCAAATGAATGATGAATTTACAGCATTACACGATGTCCGGGCAGCAGTCGGGTATCTCAAAAAAGCGGGCCTAACGCCCACTGAGCTGCGCAAGGTTTTAGACAGTAACGACGAGTTCATTGAGTTTGCCGAACCGGCGCTGGCCAAAGCCTTCGATGTGCCACGGCTCAGCAAAAAGGAGATTGTCAGTTGCCGACAAGCGCTCACCCAGCTGGAAACTTTTGCGCCAAAACAGCCGACAGAGTTAGCAAAACCCCTCAGCGACCTCTGTTGTCGTGAGCTAGAACAAGCCTTGCACGACGCCCAGGAAAGCAACAAAACCACGTCGCTCACCAATTGGCGCAACCGTTGGCTCGAGCGCGACAATCACAAACAATATGTTTTTAAAGATCGTGCCCGCAATCAAAAACTGCGCACACTGGCCGACATTTATGAAAAATACCAGGCCAGCCTGCAAACCCATGAACTGTTCGATTTTGATGACATGATTATGAATGTGATCCGAGCGGTCGAAACTCACCCAGAGTTACGCTACAATTTGCAAGAACAGTATTTATATATTATGGTGGATGAATTTCAGGATACCAACGGCGCCCAGCTGCGCTTGCTGCAAAACTTGTTAGACAGCGAATCCAGTAACGGGCGGCCAGATGTAATGGTGGTTGGCGACGACGACCAAGCAATTTATGCTTTTCAGGGCGCCGAGCTGAGCAATATTTTGCAGTTTCACGAGCTGTATCGCGAGCCAAAGCTTATTACACTTACCGAAAATTACCGCTCAACCCAGACGATTCTCGATAACGCTCGGCAGGTGATTGCCCAGGGGGAAGATCGGTTGGAGACGGCACTCAAAAACATCAGCAAACAACTTACTGCCAACAATAAAAGAGGGGCAACCAAAAGCGAAATCCACCAGTTCACGCAGCCAGCCAACCAGTTTGCTTGGGTCGCCGAGGAGGCCGGTAGACTTATCAAAGCAGGCACGAACCCCAGCGAAATTGCCATCATTGCCCGCAATCACCGCCAGTTACTCGAGATGTTGCCATTTTTACATCAAGCCGGTCTGTCTGTCGATTACGAACGCCGCAGCAATGTGCTAGAAGCCGAGCACATTACCATACTGGTCACGATGGCCAGGGTGGTGGTGGGGTTGGCTGAACAGCGTTTTGATGATGTTGACGCCTTGTTGCCAGAGCTGCTCAGCCACGATTTATGGGCGATCCCCACCAGCCAGCTGTGGCAACTATCGCTCAATGCCTACCAGCAGCACCGCTTTTGGTTAGAGCTAATGCTCGAAAAAGATAACACGCGGCTGCACGAAATCGCTGAATTTTTAATCATTGCCAGCCGGCTGGCCCTGCACCAACCCCTGGAGTCAATACTCGACGTCCTGCTCGGCAGCAGCGAAATCCAGGCACCGGAGCTTGACGACGGCGAGAGCGGCGACGCCTTCATGCAGGCTCCGCTCGAGGAGTTTGTTTCACCGCTGCGCGCCTACTATTTTAACCAGCAGAACCTCGAGCAAAAACCCGGCCGCTACCTCAGTGACCTCGGCGCCCTGGCAACCATCCGTCGCAAACTCCGCGACTGGCGACCCGACCGCACACTGGATCTTGGCGACTTTGTGGATTTTATCGATCTGCATCAAAAGGCAGGCATTAACCTCGTCGACACCAGCGAACTGGCCGATGGCGCCCAGGCTATCAAACTGTTAACAGCCCACAAAGCTAAGGGTTTAGAGTTTGACGCCGTGTTCGTACTGAGCTGTCAAGAAGATATTTGGGGTGAAGGCGCTCGCCACCGACACAGCCAGGTGAGTTTTCCGCACAATCTCGAGATCGAGCCAGCCGGGCAAACCGGCGACGATTGTTTGCGTTTATTTTTCGTAGCCATGACCCGCGCACGTCACGAGTTATATTTGTGCAGCTACCAGGCTAATGAAGCCGGGAAAGAAAGCACCCTTGCTAGTTTTTTGCTCCCCGAGGCGCCTCGGGCCGTTATGCACAATGAGGCCATCTCGCCGGCAATGCACGCCAAGACCCTCGAACCGGGCTGGCAAGCACGCCACCTTATCCAAAATACGGGCGACTGGCGCGAGTTACTGCGGCCGAACCTGGCCAACTACCGCCTGAGCGCTACGCACCTCAATAATTTTATCGATGTGACCAGCGGCGGACCTCAAGCTTTTTTGCTACAAAATCTGCTGCGTTTTCCGCAAGCTAAAACGCCGCAAGCAGCTTTTGGCTCGGCCATCCACGCTGTTTTGCGGCGGGCTCATGTCCATGTTACACAAACTGGCGAGCGCCGCCCAACCGAGGATATTTTGCACGACTTCGAGCTGCAGTTGCAGCAGGCCCATTTGAGCGACCTCGACCACATGCACTTGCTCGAAAAGGGAAGTGCGGTACTCAGTAATTATTTGACAGCAAACCATGAGCTATTTCATCCCGCCCAAAAAGCCGAGTACGCCTTCCGTGACGTGGCGATTGGCGATGTCCATATTACCGGCACCATCGACTTGCTAGAAGTAGATACGGCTAATCGCCGCATTATCGTCACCGACTACAAAACCGGCAAAGCGCCCAACAGCTGGCAAGGCACTAATGATTATGAAAAAATCAAACTCCATAAGTACCGGCAGCAGCTTATGATGTACAAGCTGCTTATCGAAAATTCGGGCGAGTTTGGTGAAGGCTTTAGTGTCGAGCAAGCGCAACTTGACTTTATCGAGGCCGACACAGGCGCAGGCCAGCTCACCACAACTTTTGACCCGAGCGAACTGAACGAGTTTTCACAACTTATCACCGTTATCTGGCGATGCATCACGACGCTGCAGCTGCCCGATACCAAATCTTACGGACTAGACTATAAAGCTGTCATGCAGTTCGAGCACGACCTACTCAATAGCACATTAAAATAAAGGGCTCGTCACTATATATGACAAACCCTTTATGAAGCAGCGCCTCGCTTTAGTCACGCCACTCTGGACCTGCAGCACGCCGTGGGGCGCGTGGCAGCAGAGAGGCAAAGTATGTCCAGGCTTCCCACGCAAAGCTATAGTCCTTGGCTAGCTTTTCGCTTATCTCTTTAGCTCGCCCCTCCCTTAGGCTAGCTACCTGCGTTTGCTCCAGACTAGGCATGGCCATGACTGCTAAATACCGGCGCGTTAGTGCTGTACTTTGTGTCAAGTCCGGGCGATTACTCTCGCCGCTCTGATTGCTGCCCAGCTCTACATCTCTATCTTTGACCGCTAGCTGGATATTTTCGAGATGACGCTTGGACAGGACGACTTCTAGACCTCGCGTCCACTGGTCAAGCAATGCTTCGCTGGCACCGCTCAGATAATCGAGCGGCATTTCAAGCAGCACGATTGGCTCCACGACTGCGTCGTTCGGTTTTTTGGGAGTAGGCATATAAGCCCCTTTCATCTTCAAAACGACAAAAGCTGCCGTTTTCGCAGCAGACAACTGCCGCCATATTATACGGTATACGTCAGCATATGCCAATGCCATGCTAGTATGCTACAATTACAGCAATATGTCTAACTTTTGGAAAACGCTGCCCAAGCCTTTTTTTGCGCTTGCGCCTATGGAAGGTGCAACCGATATGGTTTTCCGCCAGATTGTACAAAAAGCAGCACCAGCTGATGTATATTTTACGGAGTTTACAAATACTGATAGCTTTTGCAGCCCCAAAGGTCAGGCCAGCACCGCAGCACGACTACGCATCGCCAAGGGCGAAGGACCCGTGATTGCCCAGATTTGGGGCACGAATCCGGAGCATTTTGCGCAGATGGCCAAGGGCATCGCCACCATGGGTTTTGCGGGCATCGACATCAACATGGGCTGCCCGGTAAAGGACGTTACTAAAAAAGGCGCCTGCTCGGCCCTCATTGAAACTCCCGCTTTGGCAGCCGATATTATCGCGGCAACCAAAGAGGGCGGCTTGCCGGTTAGTGTAAAAACGCGCATTGGTTTTAAAACTCAAAAAACAGAGGAGTGGGCAGGTTTTTTGCTCGGGCAAGATATTACCGCGCTAACCATTCACGCCCGCACTGCAAAGGAGATGAGTAAAGTACCGGCTCACTGGGAAGAAGTGGCCAAGGTGGTGCAGCTCCGCAACGAAGTCGCGCCACAAACAGTGATCCTTGGCAATGGCGACGTGGCAAATCGCGCCGACGGCCTGGCTAAAGCCCAAGCCACCGGTGCAGACGGCGTGATGATCGGCCGGGGTATTTTTGCCAACCCGTTTTGCTTCGAGAACAAGCCCACCACACATCAGCCAGCCGAGCTAGTCTCTCTGCTTAATCTTCACCTCGATTTATTCGATGACGCCTGGCCGCACCACCAGTTTGCGCCCCTCAAACGCTTTTTTAAAGTCTATATCAAGGGTTTTGAAGGGGCGAGCGAAATCCGCGAGCAGCTTATGCAAACGCGAACTACAGCCGAGGCGCGGGCCGTGATTGCGGCCATCCCAACCGGGGTGTTGCAGGGTGTGCTATAGTGTAGCTATGGATAATGAAATTGAAAAACCAAAACACGTCGCACACCCCAAAGGGGCACACGACAGCAACCCATTTACCACTGTTATAACCGGCATTGAAAAACTGTTTACCTACAATGCCAGCTCGCTCACAGCCTATATTTTCTTCAGCGCGGCTGCCGGTATCGTCATGGTTTTTACGATTATGGCGCTGGTTGTTGCGGGCATCGCGTTTATACAACAGAATGCTAGCTTTAATTGGGTAGATACCTCCGCGCTTATTATTCCCCAAATACAACTTGGCGGCTTTTTTGGCACCATGACTACGGCCACGGTTTATACGACATGGATTATTGGCCTGCCGCTGCTCGTTGTGCTTTGCTTGCTTTTGCACATTAGCGCCATCAAGCTTGCGCTGTTGTCCTCTGCTAAAAAAACAGTGGGGCTGGGCGACGTGCTTAAACAAAGCTTAAAGCGGATCATCCCAGCGCTGGGGCTAATCGGTATTGTTATTGGGGTTATGCTCGCCGCGTTTATTTTACTCGGCACGCTCACACATATCTTGGGACCGATTGGATTTGTCTTAATTATTATTGCTGTTCTTGCTTTTGTGTACATTGGGCTGCGTTGTACATTTGCGTGGCTGTCGCTGGTTAACGGTGCAGGACCTATAGCCGCGCTTGAAGACAGCTGGTCACTGACCTATGGCCACATTGCCGAGACCGTTGGCATCGTTGCAGCCAGTGCATCCGTAGTCATGGTGCCACTGCTTTTACTCAACACACTTGCAGCCACGGGAGACGGCACTTTTGCCGGCATTATATCAATTATATCCTTGCTGGCGGCTTTAGTTTCGGCGGTTATTATTGCTGTTGCGTACGCCGAACGGTTTATGCAGCTCCGCCATATCCAAGAGGGGAGTTTGCAGGCAAGTCCGACGCATCCATTCAACTACCTGGCAGTTTTGATCTTGGTTATTATTCTGACTATGAGCGGCCTGGCGCCACATAATAATCAGACCTTTATGCCGACACCGCGATGCCCCATATACGATATGCATGGTCTGCAACCGAATAGTAGCTGTCTACCGATTCAGCCAACCCCTTACTCAGCCCAGTAGCGATCTAAAATAAACGTTGCTGGCGTACAAATTGCCAGCGGTACGGCATTGTTAAAGGCGTCGGCTGCAGCAAAAAACAGTTCGGCACTTTCGGTACTCGGCGTTAATTGTTTAGCCGTCTCATACATAGCCCAGCGTGAATATTCAAAAAAGGTAAATGGCTCCAGGTTATTCTGTTCACACCACGCGTAAAACGCTGGCCGGTCATACACCTTACCGGTATCGTTATTACGAAGCACTGCAACACCGGTATGGTCACCGGCTAAGATTTCTTTTTTGACGCCGTCTTGTTCGAGTGCATCGACTAGCGCCGTGGTGCCCGGCTGAAAATAACCGCTACCAAGCAAGGCTTGAAACGCATCGACCAAATGCTCGCGAAACTTTGGGGCAATCAGGTCGGCATTTTCAAGCAACAAGCGTAAGACGGCCGGTGCCTTGGCAATGGCAGCACACCCACACTCGGGGTTGTGCAGGGAGTGAGTATCAGTATGGACACACAAAAGGACGCTTGGATGCATGCCGCGCACCGCATCAGTCATACTAAGCGCATGCTCTTCGGCCGTCATACCCGGACGATACCACAGTCTCGTGCTCAGCGCATCAGCCAATACTGCAGAGAACCAACCACCAAAAACTGGTGGTAATAGGAGGCGGCCATCACTCTCGTCCAGCCGTTCGTCACCACAGCTGCCGATAATTTTTTGAGTCGAAGAGCGAACAAATTGCATGCCCTCAAGCACTTCTAAGATTATCGGGGCAATTGATACTCCGGGTTGCGGGCCAAAAGTGCCCTTTGCGCGTGTGCCGAGTGTGGTAGCGGTTAGTGTGGCCATAGTTTGATAATTGCTTGGTGTTGAATCCCAGGGTTCCGGCTTACGATCTCGCAAAACGGCATGAAAGCCGCTGATGTCGGCAAAACCATGGGATTCAAAATCATAGTACACCCACATGTTTGTTTTTGCAAACGCTGGCCCAGGGCAATTATCCCTTCGCACCATGTAGCAGCAGGTGGCGCGTAGTGTGCGGAATGATATGAAGGGGTAATTTATCCCGGCTCTTCATTGATCGATGCTGCGACTATGCTATACTAAAGACACTAGCGAAAGGAGGTGTGCATGGAGCAAAACCCAAAGCCAAACCCCCGAAGAGGTCTCAAAGCCTCACCGCCGCTTGGTGCGGCCTACGAGAGTCCGCCAAATCTTCTCGATCAAATGCGTCAATTAAATGTCCAGGACCCAGCCTTTGCGAGCTGGGTTTTGGTTTGCGCACAAAATATCGTGAGCCTGGCCGAGATCGCGACACGCGATGGCAAGCCAGAGCTGGACCTCAAAGGTTACGTCAGCCAAAAGTTAATTGAGGCGTACGACATGCACCTTGCCCATATCAAACAGATTGAGCTAATGGAGCTTTTGAGTCGATAAAGCAATTAGACCAGAGTTGGTAGCTCTGGTCTAAGTTCGGTGCCGGTATACTTTCATGGTTATACCTGCAAGCCTCCGCCGATATCGTGCGTCGACCCAACGAAGCGATTGAAGGCAAACCGGTTCCGAGCCATTTTTGGACCACACCAAGTCCGGCCCAGCA
>DATLVY010000050.1:0-23184 GCA_035576845.1 Candidatus Acidiferrum sp.
TTAGCGTGCCACATTTTCTGCACCAGCAGGCAAGTCGTCCAGCTTTGTTTGGTAATAAAAAGAATCAGCGGCGCCGTTGGTTTATTGAGGGTTTTCAGGTCCTTCAAGACCGCTGTTAGGTTAGCTTTTGGTATATACTCGAGCATAGCCGACGAGATAGTCAGATCATAATGCGACCAGCCGGCCGGAAGTTGCTGCAGGTTCATCACATCTGCTTGCTTGACCTCAACACCTTTTGCGCCCGTAGCTTCAACCCATTTTTGCAACCCATCAAGCATCGTCTTACTGATATCAAACGCGTTAAAAATTATGCCGCTTATTTTTTGTTTAGATGCAATGTGGTAGATCAGTTTGGTGCACAGTCCGGAGCCGCAGCCAGCGTCGAGTATCTTCATATCAGCACGGATGTAATTCGAACTTTTTAAAAAACTTTCGACACAACTGCCGTAGCGCAGAACGGTAAAGAATATAAAATGATACAGCCGCGAGCGGGCATCGTAGAGACGTTGGGCGCTGGTTGGTTTGGACATTTGTAGTGTTGTAAATAATCTTGGCGGAGAGGATGGGATTTCTTCACCTGTGCTGGCGGCAACATTTTCCTTTCGGAAAAACGCGCAACACAACCACGCTAGGACACCGTAAACTGCCGCTGGCAATTTACGACCCTTGGTTCAAGTCCCACCCACCACATAAAATAATTTTGGCGGAGAGGATGGGATTTGAACCCATGAAAGGTTTGACCCTTTACACGCTTTCCAAGCGTGCGCCTTCGACCGCTCGGCCACCTCTCCAATGAGACTTATTGTAACTTAATTTTAGGATCTTGGATAAGTTTTATTGCCCTGTCGTAAAGTTTTACGGCGGGGCTTGGCACTATGCGCTTATAAAGGGAGCTATGGCTCGCGCGAAACGCTCATCTACCTCCAGAAAATTTAATGACGATGCGTCCTCCATCGAAAGCTCCAAAAGAAACGTCACTGTACCGTCACTAGTTGGAACCTCGCTCCATTCTCCGAAGTGAAACTCGTTTCTTAGCCGGTCTACAAATTCCGCCGATATCGGCACGCCGGTTTGATCAGGATGATTGTAAATCGATTTCCCTGTCGTCGACGCTATCGTCTCGAGTTTAATATTGGTTATAAGCGTAAGGTGCGCTACATTGAGATCGTTACTAACAACAATCTTATGAAGAGCAAAGCCCAGAATGAACATCTCATTACTCCTGATGTCAATCGTAAAAAACACACTACTATAGACAGTATATCATATAAATGATTTACCTAATGTCGGTGTTATGTTGTGAAAATTGAACTGTTGTTAGCCGACCTCGGCGCCTATAATAAAAACTACTAAGCGTTACAATTATGCAAGATCCGGTTATCGAAATATACAACCTCAGCAAACTGTTCGGTATTGGCGACGCCACAAATGTGGCGCTTGATGACATTACGCTGCGCATTGAGCGCGGCGAGTTTGTGTGTATTATGGGGCCGAGCGGCTCGGGAAAGTCAACACTGATGAACATTTTGGGGCTGCTCGATAGCCCAACAACCGGGGAATATTACCTGGAGGCCAAGCAGGTCGCCAAGTTAGGCCACCACCGGCGCGCCCGGCTTCGCCGTGATAAAATCGGCATGATTTTTCAGCATTTTAATCTGTTAAACCGCGCCACCGTGATTGATAATGTGATGCTGCCGCTGACTTACAAAGGCTTTTTTCAGACAAAGCGGCTCAAGCAGGCCAGCGCTATCCTCGAAACATTTGGCCTGCACGAGCGCGAGTACTACCTGCCCCATCAGCTGTCGGGCGGGCAACTCCAGCGTGTCGCTATCGCCCGCGCGCTGGTCACCAAGCCAGCGATTTTATTAGCGGACGAGCCGACGGGCAATCTAGATTCCAAATCGAGCAATATCATCATGCAAGAGCTGGCCGAAATTCACCGCCAGGGGAACACCATCATTATGGTCACCCACAACCCAGAGATCGCTATGTATGCCGACCGGATGATCCAGATGTTAGATGGCAAAATCGCCCACGATACTAGTATCCCTGGCAGCGGCCCAACCGACCCGACCAAAAAACGAGCATTAAGCGCCTACCGCAAGATTGCCGAAGCCGTCGCCGCCAAAAGTAAAGAGAAAGAACGGCTCAAAAAGTTAGCCACCCGCAAAAAAGCAGCCGTTAAACGAAAGGGCCACCGCTAGTGATTGCCACGGATATTAAAATCGCCGTCAAAGCCTTGCGAGCTACAAAAATCCGCACCACACTGACCATTGTCGGCATTATTATCGGTGTCGCGTCGGTAACGATGGTACTGGCGCTGGGCGAAGGCGCGCGGCAATACATCGCCAAACAGGCAGGCACTCAGGGCCTGGATTCACTCACCATCCGCTCTGGAAAAACCGAGCGCGATTTAAACGGCAACGTGCTGAGCTACAACTTTTTAGCGGCCCTTGGCTCATCAACGCTCAGCCAAGGCGATTTGACTGCCATTCAGCAATCACCGCATGTGGTAGCCGCACCGGTTATGTCGATTATCGGCACCGTCGGCACTTCGGCCAACAGCCCCTCACACAACGTTGACGGCATTATTGCTACTACTCCCGACCTTGCATCGGTGTTAAATTTTAAAATCCGCACCGGTGAATTTGTTGACAACACTGTCAACAGCAACACAGCTGTGGTCGGTTTTAACCTGGCCGAGCAATTACTTGGGTCCGATACTGCCGTCGGCCAAAATATTTATATCCGCGGACAGCCGTTTACCGTTATTGGTATCCTCGCACCGTACAGCGTACCGGCTAACTTTGATAACCCGTTTAATTTTAACAACAGTGTGTTTATCCCCCTGTCTGCCGGCCAGGTTTTTAACCAAGGCGCAGCGCAGATCCAGCAGATTGATGTGCGTGTCGCCGACAATTTTAGCGTCAAAACAGCTAGCGAGACGCTGCACAGAGCCGTTTTGGCCAATCATGGTGGGCAAGAAGACTTTACGATTCTGCAGCCTGGTGACACAGTGCAGATTACCGATAACTTACTGCATGTTTTAACGCTGCTGGTGACTGCTATCGCCTCGATTTCGTTGCTTGTCGGGGGTATTGGCATTATGAACATTATGTTAGTATCGGTTACCGAGCGTACGCGCGAAATTGGCATTCGCAAAACTGTCGGCGCTACCAACGGGCAGATTCTGCGGCAGTTTATTATTGAAGCCTTGATTATGAGTTTATCCGGCGGGTTAACGGGGATGCTCATCGCTTATGCAAGCGCCTTTGGCATCGGTATGTTTGTTGGTTTTATGCCGGTAATTACTCTTGCGACCGCAGCGCTGGCTATCGGCATGGCCGTTGGCACTGGCATTATATTTGGCATCGCCCCGGCTATTATTGCTGCGCGTAAAAATCCTATCGAAGCGCTGCGATTCTTTCAGTAGCTGGCTTAGAAAACTACACTACTTACTCAACTCAACTTTGAACTTCTCTACCAAGTCTACTGGTGTTGGGTTGTTGCCGTTCAGAATGGCCAGGTAAATAGTCGCGAAATCTCCCAGCAAAATGAGATACAACAGATGTTCAAGCACACTGCTGCCTTCGGCATTGATGGTCACGGCCTTGGGGCGGAGGCCAGAAAGCAGCCGGTCGGTCACCGCAAAGCGCTTTAGAATTTGCGGATGCTCGAAGTGCGACACCAGGTCTAGCACGGCAAAGGGCTTTTCGATGGGGTGGCTGCTCCAGCCGATAAACTCGTTGTGGTTGAATTCGGAATACTGGCCAGTCCACGAGGTATTTTTGGCGTTTTCGTTGCAGTCGATTTTCCACTTGTAGGCCGCCGGGTACATCAGTGGGCCGGCGTAAATAATCGGCGTTTTGCCAACCATGTGCTCGGCAAGTTGCTTTGCTGGGTTTTTGTCGGCCGGCATACTGGTTGCCCAATTGTGTGTAGCTGCCTCGAGCAGGCGCTGCATGCCTGCCAGCTCATCGATCTTTTCGCGCGACACCAATTTTGCCGCCACAAAAATTTCAATCAGCGCTCGGTACATGTAAAATACACCCATGCGTGGCTGCGGGCAATCCGGCACAGCCGCGAACAGAAAGCCAGCCTGTTTGGCGAGCTCGGCCAGCTTGCCGCCGTGGGCAATAACAGCGATTTTTGCCCCTTTTTGCTCGGCGTCGGCCAAAGCCGACAAGACTTCCTCGGTGTTACCAGAAAAACTGGCTGCGATGACCAGGGTTTTTGTATCTACAAATTTTGGCAGCGTGTAGGTTTTGCAAACCATAAACGGCACTGATAACTCCGGCCAGGTGCGGGCAAATTCCCCTTGCAAGGCACTGCCGCCCATGCCGGCCAGCACCACATTGGCAAAAGGTCCGCCAAGATCCGCCTCGCTCAACCCAAAGCTATAGCTCAGCTGAGCCGGTTGCTTGGCAGCGTACCCAAGCGCATCGTTAGCGTCGTATTGCGAGACATAGTTTTTATTATCGAGCATGCTCATAGTTGTAAGGCCTTTCTTTTGACCATATTGTTATGATACAGTAGAGATAATTAAAATCATAAGCATAAACAAGGTGGGATAACAAATTTATGAATATTATACCTCCGCATCATCCAGCAGCAACCTCAGACGACGAAGAGGATTTGAAAAAGATATTGACCGGTGCAAGCACTAATCCAAACGAGCCAGCCCAGCCAACTGGCGGCATTGATGGTTTGCAGTTTGAAGATCCGGCGCCCGTCATCCCGACTGCGGCAACGAAACGTCCCGCCGAGCCGGAGGTACCAAAAGCTCCTGAGCCACAGCCAGCACCGGCGCCTACCCCCGTAGTGCCAGCCGCTCCCCCGACTCCGCCGCCTGTTAGCGGAGATCTTGAGGCGATTAAAAAGAGCGCGCTCGAAGAATTGCGCCCCCTGGTTGATAAACTCAATCTTGAACCTGAAGAAAAGTTTGACACACTGCTGTTGATCATCCGCTCTACCGATGACCAAAGCCTACTCGCCGAGGCACATCAAACCGCCCAGTCCATCACCGACGAAGCCAAACGCGCCGAAGCCTTGCTGGATATTATTAAAGAGATCGACTACTTTTCGACACAGACGCCAGCTGCGAGCGCCTAAGTTCCACCGCCTTCGCCAAGCTAGCAACCTCAAAAAGAAAACCCGGGAAGTCCGGGCTTTCTTTGATCGCAAGTAGCAAATCGCTCTACATCATCCCCATGCCGCCCATGCCAGGGCCAGCAGCTGGAGCTTCTTTTTCGGGAATCTCAACCACCAGCGCGCCCATGGTCATCGCCGTGGCAGCGATTGAAACGGCGTTTTGGATCGCTTCTTTCGTTACCCGAGCCGGGTCAACGATGCCAGCCTTTTTGAGATCGACGAGTTTCTCTGGAGAGTTAACATCGAATCCCATTCCCGATTTTGCGCTCGCAAGCTCGGCCATCTTCGTGTCAGGGTTGATGCCTGCATTGTGCATTAACTGATGAAACGGCTGGACCAATGCATTTTTCAGGATGGTGCGTCCAACAGCAACAGTATCGCTGCCAGTTATATCGAGTGTTTTGCTGAGATCAACAAGCGTTACACCGCCGCCCGCTACGACACCTTCGGCCAGCGCGGCTTTGGTAGCAGCCACTGCGTCATCGACGCGGAATTTCTTTTCTTCGATCTCGGTTTCGGTGGCACCGCCAACTTTGATAACGGCCACTTTACCGCTGAGTGCTGCGGCGCGTTTTTCGTAATTTTCTTTGTCGTATTCGCTTTTAGCGGCTTCGGCCTGGGCTTTGATTTGCTTAACCCGAGCTTCGACGTCTTTAGCTGAACCCATGCCCTCGATAATCGTGGTCTGGTCTTTACCAACAATCACTTTGCGGGCGCTGCCGACCAGGCTGAGGTCAGCGTTCTCGAAAGTGTAGCCTTGTTCTTCGGTAATCACCGTCGCGCCGGTCAGTGCGGCAATGTCTTGCAAAATTTCTTTGCGGCGGTCGCCGAAGGCCGGAGCTTTGACGGCTACGGTGTTAAACACACCCTTAAGCTTATTGAGTACCAGGGTGGTCATCGCCTCGCCGTCCACATCGTCGGCCACCAGCACCAAATCTTTTTTGCCAGCCTGGGCTAGTTTTTCGAGCAGTGGCAAAAATTCTTGGATACTCGAGACTTTTTTGTCGGTCACCACGATGGCTGGCTTGTTGTATACCGCTTCCATGCGAGCCGGATCGGTGACCATGTATGGGCTGACAAAACCGCGGTCCATCGTAAAGCCCTCCACCACCTCGGCTTCAAGCTTCAAGCCCTGGCCTTCTTCGACCGTTACCACGCCATCTTTGCCAACTTTACTGATCACGTCAGCAATCAGCGAGCCAATTTCGGCATCACCAGCCGAGATAGTGGCTACTTCGGCCACACGGTTTTTATTGCCGGCAATATCTTCGCTCATGCCAGCCAGTTTGGCCAGCACCTCAGCGCCCGCTTGCTCCACGCCTTTGCGCAGCTCCATCGGGTTATGGCCGGCTGCAATCAGCCGGTTGGCTTCGTGCAAAATATTGTAAGTTAGCACAGTTACAGTGGTGGTGCCGTCGCCGGCGACGTCGTTCATTTTGTTGGCAGCCTGTTTAATTAGCTCCGCACCAACCTTGTAGCCGAGCGTTTCGTCGTCTGCCTCAGGCAGCTCCACGCCTTTGGCCACCGTTACGCCGTCGTGCGTCACCGTCGGGTTGCCATAGCTTTTGCTGATAATCACGTTGCGGCCTTTTGGCCCCATCGTCACCTTCACCGCATCGTATAATGCTTTCGCTCCGCCCAGTACCCGGCGGCGCGCTTCGTCATCGTAAAAAACTTTCTTTGCCATATCTCCTCCTTAAGCCACCTTTGCTAGTACGTCTTCTTCGCGCACCAGCAGATACTCGATGCCGTCAATCTTAATCTCGGTGGTTGAATACTCTTTATAGATAATTTTGTCGCCTGTTTTAACTTCTTTTACATCGGCGCCAACGGCCACGACTTTAGCAATCGCCGACTTTTCTTTGGCACTATCTGGTAAGTATAAGCCCGACGATGTTGTTTTATTTTGCACTTCCTTAACCGCCACAACGCGGTCGGCAAACGGTTTGAGTGGTGTGCTCATAACTCTCTGACCTCCTTGGATATTACTGCTATAAGTATGTTAGCACTAACATGATGCGAGTGCTAACTTTCGCTTCTCAATAGTAGCCGACCATCGCTAGGTGCGTCAAGCCGGCTTAGGCAAGTTTTTAAAAAATATTCCGCACACGCAGATTCTTGATACACTAGATAGTACACTATAGTGTTTGTAGCTATAGTACTTTGTGTACCGTATATTGGAGACTGACATGATCTTGACATTGACCAGCAGAGAGGTCAACGAAAGGGAGATGGAACTTTTACGCATAGCGTACGAGGTCCTAAACGAAATCAGGAAGCGGGGTGGAAAGTGGGAAGAGTACTTTCAATGGTTCGCACACAACGCACAGCAAAGCTGCGTTGGCCTAAACAAGGAGCCAATTGATCTTAACATTTTTGGCGATCGATTACGAGGATATGAGGATCTAATACCAGTAATCGGGGAACTGGTGCATGGACTGACCTATAAAGTGGGTAGCAATGAGTCGGTATTGAATCGGCCTGAGGATTCAGTTTACTGACCTCACATTGCCGTCACCGGGAGACCTGTCGTATGTCGACAGGTTCTTATCTTTTCATGATACTTTTTTCGCCATACGACGCAGTATGCCGTCGTCGGCAACGGCTAGGGCAACAATTTTTTCAGCTCTAACTTTACTGTTGGCGACACTGTAAATCCTTAACTGCGGCGCGTTGCCCGAGGGGCGGATGTGAGCAATATCGCCATTTGCAAACGTTATGCGGATACCGTCGACGGTACTGATGCGGGTTATCTCGTCAAACCCCTCGGCCGAAGTAAAGAACTGCGACAAACCACCCCTGGCCTCTTGGCTATCATCCGGAAATTTGGCCAGGATCGCCCTAGAAACCTCACTCGGAAAATTATCCAGCAAATTTGTGGCCGTAAAGCGCTGTGGCAGCCTGGCAAATATATCGGAGATTTTGGTCTTGGCGCTAACCGCACTCACCAAACACACAATCAGCGGCAAAAAAGAATCGCGGGTAACCAGGGCTTTTAAGATTCCGCCGGGTAGGGCCAGGTCCGTGCCCAGCAAAAAACCGCCGTTTAGCTCCCAGCCCACCACTCGTTTTTTGCCGGCCGCGGCTGCCTGCTGCATCGCCTCGATCACGTGCGGCGAGCCGACCTTAGTGCGTACGTACGGGGTGTGTTTTTTCGCGAGCTCAGTGTCGAGCGCGTCGTTGGCAATCTCCACAATCGCGGCAAAGTCCGCCTTAGCCCAATCGGCCGCAACCACCCCCAGCATATCGCCATAATGGAACTCGCCAGCCTCGTCGACAAGTAATGGCCGGTCGCCATCGCCATCGGTTGACACAAGCGCAAAAGCACCTGGATTTTTTTGTAACAACGCTTTGAAATACGATTGGTCTTTGGCGGTGATGTTATCACTGTCAACCGGCACAAAAACCTCAGAGCGGCCAACTGATGCAACCTCTGCCCCCAGCCCCTGCAACACCTCGACCAGCATGTCGCGCCCCACGGCCGAATGCTGATAAACCACTATTTTTTTGCCCTGCAGACAATCGGCCGGGAAAACATCGAGATAACGGCGAATGTAGGCCTGCCGGGCCGCCGGAGCCGGTGCAGGCAAATCTGTTTTTTGCCGCAGCATGCCATTATTTTTGAATGGGCTGACTGCCGCGCCCTGGCTATAGCACTCCTGCCGCACACCGGCAACCGCTTCTTTTATCGGTGCTTCGTCGGCCTTCAACACTTCCCCATCCTGCTTATAAAACTTAATGCCGTTGCGATCGGCCGGGATGTGGCTGCCGCTAACCATGATGCACAGCGCTTGATTAAGCATGGCCCAGTAAGCCAGCGCCGGGGTTGGAATAAGCCCCTGATAATCAGCTACGAAACCTTCATCGGTCACCGCCCGAATAACAGCGCCTAACATCCGCGGGGTGCTGTCGCGCAGATCGCCCGCTACGTAAACCGTACCTCTAGGAACTCCTTGGTCAACTAAAAAACGTAAAAAACCGGCAGTATTGATGTAACATTCCAGGTCAGTCATGTCGATGACCAGTCCACGCAGGCCGGACGTGCCGAATTTGAGCTCAACAGGTTGATACGAAAAGCTTTGTTGTAGTATAGGCATGACTCAATTATACCAGTGGCGTTTGCCTTCGTTAAAGCTTTAGCGTACGCTAAAGTTAATGTGGTCTGAAACCGCGCCGGACGATTGGCGCACAATACAGCAAAACCTAAACGCGCATTTTCTGCAAAGCAGCGAGTGGGCTGAGTTTCAGCGTGCCTTAAAGCGCAAAGTGTTATTCGCCAGCGGCGAAGGCTGGAGCTGGATGGCGATTCTCGAAAAAGGCCAGCTTGGCAGCCGGCTGTATTGCCCCTACGGCCCCACGGCAAATTCGTGGCAGGCCTTTACCAAAGCGCTCAGTGTGCTCACCGCTTGTGCCAAAATACAGCATGTCGCTTATGTGCGCGTCGAGCCACAAACTCCGTTAGAGGAGGCCGACTTCAGCGATTTTAAACTGGTCAAGGCGCACCGCGATATCCAGCCACGGTACACTTTTGTGAAGGATCTAACGCGGCCCGAGAACGAACTGCTAGCCGAAATGTCGGCCACCAACCGTAATCTTTATCGAACCGCTGGCAACAAAGGCCTCCGTTTCCGCAGCAGCATCCACCCAGATGAAGTTGCCATTTTTCTTGGCATGATTCACGAGGTAGCTGGCCGCAATGACATCGTGGTACACGGCGACTGGTACTACAAACGCATGGTCGAGGCCCTAATGCCGCTGGGCGCTTTAAAACTTTATATCGCCGAAGCTGATGGCCAGCCGGTGGCCAGCAGCCTGGTGTTCGACAGCCCCACGACACGGTACTACGCGCACGCTGCCAATTACGCTGCTGCTCGCAAACTTCACCCCGGCACTCCCCTGCTTGCCCATATGATTTTTGATGCTAAAGCCGCCGGCCAGACACATTTCGATTTCTTTGGCGTTTCCCCGCCCGACGAGCCAAGCCACCGCTGGGCCGGTTTTACCCAGTTTAAAGAGTCCTTCGGCGGTGAAGTCGTCGATATGCACGGCACCTGGGAGATTAGCGTCAATAAAATTTTTTACAACACGTATCGCTTGGCAACCAAAGCCAGTCAGTTACGCTTAAAGCATTGACAGAAATTGTATCACGTGTTTAAATGGTTGGCAGCTTAGTGATGGCCGTCATCACCACCCTAGTTCAGCTTAAAGTGAGAGCAAGTAGAATGAATAATGGTAACCCCCAATCCCCTTCCACAGACGAAATTTTCGAAGCGCTGGTACCCACCGAAGAAGTTCACGCGGTTTTTGAGAATCCTATGCCCCGATCTCAGCAAGGAGGTTTAGGATTTCAGACCTTCCTAGACCAGGAAGTGTACGCCGCCGCCCAGGAGGCTATAGCAAACTCTTAGCCTCATCCGCTAAGCCCGTGTGCCCAGACTGCAGAGTCTGGGCTTTACTATTTCATTTAATCAAAATGACTCATGCTTCCAACACCTCCCGCGCGACTTTCGCATCATTCCACGGCTCGCGCTTGCCGTTCATAATCCGGTATTGCTCGTGACCCATGCCGGTGATTAACACCGTGTCGTTGCCACGAGCTAGCTTAATGGCTTTTTCGATGGCTTCGCGCCGGTCAGCAACTTCTTCGGTTTTGGCTTCACCGCCGGCTTTTTTAATGCCTTCCATGATCATGCTGCGAATGCTGGCCGCGTCTTCGGTATAGGTTTCGTCATCGGTCACAAACACGCGGTCGGCCAGGTTGGCAACAATCTCACCCATAATCGGGCGCTTGCCTTTGTCGCGGTCGCCGGTGGCGCCAAAAACCACGATGATGCGGTTTTTAGTCAGATGACGCAGTGTTTCTAGCACGTTTTGCAGCGCGTCGGGCGTGTGGGCATAATCCACAAACACCTGAAAAGCCTGACCCGCATCCACTGGCTCCAGCCGCCCGGGCACCATCTCGAGCGCAGCAATCCCCGCCTCGATATCTTCGGCCTCGATATGCATCAGGTAAGTAATTGCCGCAGCTGCCGTGGCGTTGTAGACGTTAAATTTACCGGGCAGCTGGGTGTGGAATTTTAGGTGGTATTGGTGGTCGATATCAAGCTTTACATCGCTGCCATCCTGGTGCAGTTTGACGTCTTTGATGCGGCAATCGGCATCATCGTGCGTGCCGTAGGTAATCTTCTGCTCGCCCGCCTCGAACTGGTTGAAGTAATCGAACCATTCGTCATCGCGGTTTAGGGCGATCAGCGCCGGCTTGCGGGCAAAAAGCTTGGACTTAGCCGCGGCATAATTTTCCATTGTCTGGTGGTAATCCAGATGATCCTGAGTCAGGTTGGTCATCACCGCCGCGTTGCACGGAATACCCCACACCCGGTACTGGTCGAGGCCGATGCTCGTCACCTCGAGCACCAGATGTGTCACCTTAGCCCGACGCATCTGCGCCAGCAACGGCTGCAGTTGCCGCGGATTCATGTTGGTGAAGTTTTTATCGTTGGGAATCCGCTCGCCAGCAATTTCAAAATAAGCCGTGCTGACTACCCCGACCCGGTGCCCTGCCGCCTTTAAAATACTGGCGACAAAACTGCTTGTCGTAGTTTTGCCATTGGTGCCTGTAATTTGCACAACATACATGCCGCGGGTCGGAAACCCGTAACGTGCACTAGCTGCAACGGCCTCAAGCAAGTGGTACGGCCCGACTAGCCGATTGATTAACTCTTTTGGTAATAAGCGCTTTAAAAGTTGTTTCATCACAGTCAGTAATACTCCCTTGTAAACATAATAGCAAATTGCGCGTGTCTGACTCTCAACCCCTGAGTGGCAATCCAAAAAATATCACCCGGGAGTTCCGCCATAGGCGGTGTCTCAAGCAGGGATGTTTTTTTGGATTGACGAGGCTCAGGGGCTGAGAGTCAGACACGCCTTTATTGTTTTTATCCGTTAATCTGTTAAAATAAGTTTAAGATTATGAAAATTCTGGGCATCGAAACCAGTTGCGACGAAACCGCGGCGGCGGTTGTGGTTGATGGCCGCAAAATTTTAAGCAACGTAATTCGCAGCCAGGTCGATATTCATCAGGCTTTCGGTGGCGTGGTGCCAGAGGTGGCGGCCCGCAGCCATATCGAAGTCGTTCTGCCAGTGATCGAGCAGGCGCTGCAAGATTCTAAATGCGGTTGGGATGACATCGACGCGCTCGCCGTTTCCAACGGGCCCGGGCTGCTTGGTTCGCTGCTGATTGGTGTTTTGGCGGCACGCACGCTGGCGGTCACCAAAAACAAGCCGCTCTACCCTATCAATCACGTCAAAGCTCATGTGTATGCCAATTTTTTGCAGGACACGCAGCCGGAATTTCCAATCCTTGCGCTTATTGTCAGCGGCAACCACAGCCAGCTGGTTGTTTTCCACTCGCACGATAATTATCAAATGCTTGGCCAAACGCAAGATGATGCAGCCGGCGAAGCCTTCGACAAAGTTGCCCGGCTCATTGGGTTGGTGCGGCCCAGCGGCGCGCTTATTCCAGCGGCGGCCGAGCAGGGTGACCCTTATAAATTCCACTTTCCCAAAGCCCACATGCAAGGCGCTTATGATTTTAGTTTTTCGGGCCTTAAAACGGCCGTACTGCGCCAAGCACAAGTACTTTGTGGCAAGACCCATAATTTCCCTTCCAGCGGCCTTGCCGGGCTTCTCACGGCCTCACAGCAGGCCGATATTGCTGCCAGCTTCCAACGCGTGGCAGTTGAAACGCTCGTCGACAAAACCGTCAAAGCCTTTACCGAATTCCAACCCAAAACGGTGGTTATCGGCGGTGGTGTTGCGGCCAACCAGGAGCTGCGCCGCCAGCTGCAAGAACGCCTTCCCATCCCTGTTAACTACCCACCAATCGAGCTTTGTACCGACAATGCCGTGATGATTGCAAGCCTCGCCTTTTTTCAGTCTGCCTATGAGCCAGCCTGCGACCCCTACACTCTTGGCGTCAATCCTTCCCTCTCAATGTAACGAAAAATGGCGAATGGTCCCCCACTCGCCATCTGAATACCCCCTTTATCAAGCAACTACGGTCAGAGTCCTGCGACTTGTGTACTCGATGGAAAAGTGGCACACGATCTGCTTCGCGAAAAAACGAACCGACAGCTCTCCCTCGCCATATCGAAACGAAAGGAGTTCAGTACGATACGTATCGACGCCGCCAATGCGATCTTCAAGCAAAAAACGGGCCTCGCTCCACTGCCGCTCTCCCCTTCTCGGATTATCACGTAAGCTCAGTTCTATCTCCCCCGATTGACTTGGAAAAGAAATACGGACATAGAAGCCTGGCCCTATCTGCCGGCTTTTTAGATGTGTACAGTACTTGGATTGCCCCGGTTCTAGCGGCAATACCTCGGCAAAAGGTTTTCTTTTTTTTGAAAGAACCATAACAGTCACCTCGCCGATACCTGGAACATCGAAAATCATTAGAGCTCCTCACAAAAACTAACGGTACTCCCCTATTTTGGGGTTACTGATATTACATACCCTTTCTGACTACAGAACAAGTGTAGCCACACCGCCCTAGACATGCTATAGTCGGAAATACAAAACAAAAACAGTCGAAAATGGAGTTTTTTGTTGGGGGATTGACAGATGCAAAATCTGATGTTTTGATTTTGCTATTTTTTCGTGTGAATATACGTATATTTATCAAAGATTTTTAAGATGAAACTAGCTAAGACTTACGAGCCGCAACAGTACGAGACAACCACCTACGCCCTATGGGAAACATCGGGCGCTTTCGAGCCGTCCAAAAAAACCACGACAGGGGAATACTACAGTATTGTCATGCCGCCGCCAAACGCCAATGGCAACCTGCACACCGGTCACGCTCTGGGCGAGGCTATCCGCGATGTTTTAATCCGTTACCACCGTATGAGCGGCAAGAAAACCGTATACATTCCGGGCGCTGACCACGCCGGTTTTGAAACGTGGGTGGTGTTCGAAAAACAGCTCGAAAAACAGGGGAAAAGCCGCTTCGACTATTCCCGCGAAGAACTGTACCAGATGACGTGGGATTTTGTGGCTGCCCAGCGTGGCAATATGGAAATTCAGATGCGCGAACTCGGCGTCAGTTGCGATTGGGGTAAGCAGGTTTTTACGCTTGATAAAAACGTCGTCGACGTGGCCTATCAAACATTCAAAAAACTGTGGGACGATAAGCTGATTTACCGAGGTAAACGCCTTGTCAATTACTGCACCAAGCACCATACCGGTTTTTCGGATATCGAAGTAGTGTATGAAGACCGCAAGACACCGCTGTACTACTTAAAGTACGGCCCGTTCGAACTTGCCACCACCCGGCCAGAAACAAAATTCGGCGATACTGCCGTCGCGGTGCACCCAGGCGACGAGCGCTACAAAAAATATGTCGGCCAAGAGATTGAGGTCGAGGGCGTTAACGGCCCGTTCAGGGTCAAAGTTGTTGCCGATGAATATGTTGACCCTAAGTTTGGTACTGGCGCCGTTAAAATCACGCCCGCCCACGATTTTAACGACTGGGAAGTGGGGGAGCGACATCATTTGCCAGCCATCCAAGTCATCGACCTCGACGGAAAAATGAACGAGAAGGCTGGCCGCTTTGCTGGATTAACGGTGCTCGAGGCACGCGCCGCAGTCGTTAAAACCATGCAAGAAAAAAATCTGATTGTTAAAATCGACGAAAATTATACTAACCGTGTCGGCGTTTGCTACAAATGCGGCACAGTGATCGAGCCGATGTTGCTAGACCAATGGTTTGTGAACATGGCGCCACTTGCCAAGCCCGCAATCGAGGCGGTAGAGCAGGGGAGTATTACGTTTTATCCCAAGAGTAAGGGTAAATTGTTGATCGCTTATCTTAAGAATCTGAGAGATTGGAACATTAGCCGGCAAATCCCATGGGGCATCCCAATCCCAGCCTTCCAGAATGTTGATGACGAGACTGACTGGATTTTTGACACCCGAGTAACGCAGGAGCAGCTAGAAATTAACGGTAAAACCTATCGCCGTGACCCTGACACTTTTGACACTTGGTTCAGTTCTGGCCAGTGGCCATTCATTACCACCAAGCACAATCCCGGTGGCGATTTGTCGGAATTTTACCCGACCTCTGTTATGGAGACAGGCCATGATCTGCTTGATCGCTGGGTGGCCCGCATGATTATGCTCGGACTCTATTGCACTGGCGATGTCCCATTCCACGATGTTTATCTGCACGGCATGGTACTCGATCCCCACGGCCAAAAAATGAGCAAGAGTAAAGGCAACGTCATGAACCCGCACGACAGTGTTGCCGAATACGGCTCCGACGCGCTGCGCATGGGCATTATTGCGAACCGCGGCGCCGGTGTAAGCCAGGCTTTCAGTTCTGCAACAGTGGTAGCGGGCCGAAATTTCTGCAACAAACTTTGGAACATGGCTCGCTACATCGAAGATAAAATTGGCGATGATTATAAAATCCGACAACCGCTGCCATCGTCACTCGCCGACCATTGGGTTTTGCAAAAAATCGCAAAAACGAATGAACGAATGGTGAAGGCGCTCGAAAATTATCGTATGGCAGAAGCATACGCCGAGCTGTATCACTTGGTGTGGGACGATGTGGCTGATTGGTATGTCGAAGCCTCGAAAGTGGAGTTGAATAAGCCGCTTCTTGCGTACACTCTCGAGACACTGCTTAAATTAGCCCACCCGTTTGCGCCATTCGTAACCGAAACCATTTGGCAGACACTCAAATGGGAAGACGGCTTACTGATGTCCACCTCCTGGCCTCAGCCCGTGAAAAACTACGATCCAAAGCAGGCCAAAAAATTTACCGAACTGCAAACCCTGGTAGGCGAAACCCGCTATGTCGCCAACGAACTAGGGCAGGGGAAACAACACCTGCTGTACATGGCAGATGATTTGATCGAACAAAGCGAACCGCTAGTTAAACATTTGGCCAACCTAAAAGGCATCGAGCGGGTGAGTCAGCCACGTGGTCTGCGGCTAGCGACGGTCAAGCATGAAGCCTGGCTCGACGTCGATCAGGCGACCCTCCAAGCCCATCACGCTAAGCTTTCTACGCGCCTTAACGACTGCCAGGCCGGCATCGAGCGGCTCCAGGTACGCCTCGACAACAAAAACTACGTCACACACGCTCCAGCGGCCGTTGTGCAGCAAACCCGCGATCAGCTATCCGAGCAGCAGCTACTTGCCGAGCGGCTGCAGCGCGAGCTACAGCTTATCGCTGGCGACTGAGCCTTCTTGCGCCAGTCTGTCGATGGCGCCTATTCTCTCACCTTATGAAGGATGAGGCGAAAAGTAGTCCGAATCTCTGTTAGACACACATTTCACGCTCTGTTACTATTGCGGGAATTTACTTCCCGAAATAGTAACTCCATGGAAGGGAGGGAGTTGGAGGAGGGGAAACCTGCCGAAGGGCTGGGTTCCCTTACCCCAGGAGAAGAGGAAAAGCCCGAGGCCATAAACCTCGGGCTTAGGTAATTTACCTAAAAAATAATTTCTCGGCCATTGCGCTTAGGGCCTCGTGGTCGGGCGGCGCGTCCATATTTTGCCGGGTCCAAAAATCACCCGCGTCCCGGCAAGGGATAACATGTACATGGGCGTGCGGTACATCAAAGCCCTCAAGCTTGAGGCAGGCACGGTACTCTGACCCAAAAACTTCCGCCACTCGCTGCATAGCTTTTTTCACCGCGGCCATCAGTGCCACATAATCCTCGTCCGGCAGCATCTCTAACCGGTCTACTTGCAGCTTGGGTACAATCAGCGTGTGGCCCGGACGGGCAGGGTGAATATCCAAAAAAGCAAAGGTTTTATCATCTTCGTAAACCTTGTGGCAGGGGATTTGGCCGTTGATAATTTTGGTGAAGATACTTGGTTGCATGGTTTAAGTATACAGGCAACGACTGTGTAGCGAAAAACAGATTCATTAAATTCTTGCTCACTCAACCCTGTTATTTAACATAAACGTGTTATAAAAGTGGACTTTTTTAGTAAAAGTGTTGACATTGAATTTAATTTGTGTATAATGATTGGTAATGGCCTGCAAGATGCGGTCAGGAACTTGCGCAAGAAATAGATAGATGTTTTCTTTTGCGAGCTCAGTGCTCGCATATACGGAGTACGCTCCGAGATTGAGATGCCCCTTAGGGGCCAAAGTACATTTTGCCGAGGCAACAACGCCGAGGCGCATTTAGGAATATTAGATGCAGTGTTGCATCACGAAGCGACGATGGTGTCACCTGGACAATGATGTCCGTAGTAGATGATTCGAGCGAGATCAAAGTTAATGTTTAAGGCCTTCCGCTGTAGCTGTTTTTACAGCGAGAGGTAACAAGCTCAACGGTTTTCCGGGGGGCTTTTTTATTTTTGCTTCGTTTTTTGGAAGACAAGTTTTTTCATCTGATGGGAACAGGTTTTCAGACGACGCGCAAGAGCTAGCCACGAGAGGCTGGGGTCTCTTCTCCTACGCTTGCGGCAACATTTTCTCTGCGAATAGTTGAATCAATTAGGCTCCGCAAGCTGCCGCCGGCACTTAATGAACCCTTCCGGCTCGAATCACACTTTCAGACCAAACAGTCCACGCAGCCGCGAGGGCTGCCTGGACTGTCTGGCGGAGAGGGCGGGATTCGAACCCGCGGTGCTTTTGACGGCACACTGCTTTTCGAGAGCAGCACCTTCAACCACTCGGACACCTCTCCAAATGAGCCAAATTATATTATAACAGATCAGCACTGGCAGCCGTTACAAAAAACGCGCTATACTAAGTTTATGAAATTACTTCGCACTTTTATCGTTTACATCGTGAGTTTTTTATGCGCGTTTATGGTCTCGACCACGATTTGGCTTGCCGCCCTGCAAGCGACCGTACTGAACGTGACAGTGGTTAAAAATTGGCTTGCTAGTAGTGGTGTTTATAGTAAGATAACCGATATTATCGTGCCGCAGGCCTCTGGGCCAAGCAGCGGGCTATTCTCATCTGAGGTCACCAAGCAGGCTTTGGCCGGCACCTTTCCGCCGGCTTTTGTACAGCAGCAAGCGGAGCAAGTGCTCGATGACGTATACAGCTGGATTGACGGCAAAACCGCAAACGTATCCTTTTCGATCCCAATTGACCAGCGCAAAGCTGTTGCCATACAACAGTTAGCCGCTGCACTGGGGCCAGAGATTGCGGCGCTGCCAAAGTGCAGCGCCTCCAGCCCACCCCAGACCGATAACGTCACCTGCATACCCGCGGGCACCGATGCAACGTCACTCACCAATGATCTGGCTAACCGCTCGGTTAATGACTCGCAGTTGCTCAACCAGCCGCTTACGGGCACCTTATTTTCTAGCTCATCGGCCGGCCAGAAGCCAAACCAAACCCTAGCTGCATTGAACCAATTGCCCACCTATCGACAGTGGGTTGACCGATTAGTACTATGGTTGCCGATCGCCTGCATAGTATGTTTGATTGTCATATTCTTTACGGCAGCGGACAGGCTGGGCGCCTTTGCGCGCCTAGCGAGGCGCATCTTTGTAGGGTCGCTGCTTACCCTTATTATCTCGCTGGTTATGTACTATGTCGGGACGTACGTGCAGCTATCGTCGTCGTTACCGAAGTCTGATGCTTCAGCAGTATTTGTGCCTGTTTTGCAGCAAATTTTGCAGGGCCTGGGTCAGGAGTTAGCCCTGCTGAGTGGAATTGTAAGCCTCCTCAGTTTGGCAGCTTGGATTACCCTGCACCGCTTACGGCGATCGAGACACGAGCATGAGCTACTAAAGTCACCCGTTGAGTCTGGCGAAGAGAACACTAAACCAGCCGAGGTTATTGAGCCGGACGACAAAAAGAAACGGCAAGATTAGTTGGGCTATTTTTTCTTCGAATAAACAACGATAAAATACGCGATGGCGATAATGGGGTGAAACAGCAGCATGCCAATACCCCACAAAAGTTTTTCGGTGTCGGTTAGTTTTTTGTTTCTAATAACGTCCAGGAACATGAAGAGCTCAAAAAAGATAATACCCAGTGCGATCGCCATAATTGCTAACCAGATGATTGCTATAAAAAACATGCTTACTGCCTTGTTTAGTTTGATAATTTTGATGTGCTTGGTGTGCCCGGAAGGATTTGACTACTTTTGCTCGCTCCTGATCGTCTACGCCGATGTCGCTCGGCCAAGCAAGGACCCCGTTAACTGCCACCGGCAGTCAAAGCCTATCGGTTCAAATCCCTAACAAGTATACCAAGTTTTGTCACCACCTAAAGGCGGTAACAAAACTTGGTGTGCCCGGAAGGATTTGAACCTTCGACCCCCAGATCCGCAATCTGATACTCTATCCACTGAGCTACGGGCACTCGTAGCGGCCTTATAAAAAAGCCGCTCCTTGAACTTTGGTAAGTACATCCACCTTGTGAGCGGAACAAGAATAAATTGTATCACAAGGTGGGTAAATTTAAAAATTATCGGCTAAAAACGGAGGTAACGCATTAAATGTTCAACCAGGTCTTCGTGGATCGGTTCAACCGGTAGCCTGGGTGCAAGCCTGGTAACGACTTCACTGCCGTGTTCGTCGTTGAAAAAAACAGATATAGAAGCAGCGAATCGCTTAGCCGGAACCAGCATAACGGTATGGAAATCCCCTTCAGAAATCATCCCGTAGGAACGGAAGCTGCCGAGATTATACGACTGGCCATTAACTTCTATAGTCTCGGGGGTGAGCCTGTAGTGCATCATCCGCGGCGGGCGAAAAGCAATAATGCCAAAGGCAATGGCCATAACTACCACCAGTGCCAAGAACGTCCAGGCATGTAACCAAACAGCCAACGCAGAGAACAGTGCAGCGATTAAAACTAAACCGACAATCCATCCCATTCCCTTGGGGTGGTGGATATATTCCGCTACGTCCCATTCGTATACCCCTGGTGTGGGCGCAGGCACATTAGACTCAGCTGCCCCATTTTCGGTACCTTCGGGCACACCGCCAGTTGTTTGCTGGTAGAACGACGGTTCGTTTGAGCTTTTTGGTGTTTCCTCACCATCAACTGAGGGTTGGTTTGGCTGGTCTTGCATAATTTTAGTATAGCAATCGCCTTCGTTTCGCGGTAGCTGTTTTTGGACAAAGCGGGTAGGCAACAGGGTAGGAATGTAGTACAATAAAGCCGAGCGAACCTGGAGGAGTACCCAAGTGGCTGAAGGGGATGGTTTGCTAAATCATTAGTAGGGCGCAAGTTCTAGCGAGGGTTCGAATCCCTCCTCCTCCGCCATAAAGTAAAGACCGGGCCTTGTCCGGTCTTTACTTTATGGCTGTGGAGTTGAATTCGCACCCCATAATTTGCCAGCGGAAAGTTCAGGGAGTAGACAAATGTGATGCATACTTTTAACTGCTCTCTGAGCGGTGCTACAATGTTCTCATGTCAATAACCTTCATCACGGGCAACCAAAGCAAGGCTGATTATTTAGCAAAATATCTTGGGTTTGAAGTAGAGCACCATAAGCTCGATTTGGATGAGTTACAATCCCTAGACCTTAAGCAGATTGTCGAGCATAAGGTGCGCCAGGCGTATGAAAAGCTGCATGCTCCGGTGATTGTCGAAGATGTCTCGTTGGAATTTACTGCTTTTGGGCGGCTTCCTGGCCCGTTTATAAAGTTTTTTCTCTGGGAAATGTCCTCTCAACAAATCTGTTCTCTGCTCGATGATAAACGTAGGGAAGCAGTTGGCCGATGCATGTTTGGTTATTTTGACGGGGCAGTGCTGAAGCTGCTTGAGGGTGAGTTGCATGGCAAAATTGCAAACCAACCAGCCGGCAATAACGGTTTCGGCTGGGATGATATTTTTATACCAGATGGTTACGATGTGACGCGGGCACAGCTCGATGAAGAAGATTACCGCAAAGTGTATTTACAGATCAGGCCGCTCACCGCATTAAAAACATTTTTGCAGACAACGTTGCCAAAAAGCTAGCGCCATCGTCGGATCAGTTTTTAGCCTCCACCGCTAGCCGCGCCAAGGTCAGTGCCGCCTCTTTGGTATTCGCCGCCGCCATGAACCGAGCGCTATGGCAAAAACGCGCTTCGGCAACACCGGTAATCGATGCTAGCTCGGCATCCCGCTTGCCAGCCCAGGCCGCCGGTAAGGGTTTGCGCGCTTCAAAGCTGCCAACAGCTTTATCGACTACTTGCACGCGCCAATCGTTTGTTTTCTCTCCCATATAAACCACATAGAGGGCTTGCGGCGCTTCGATTGTTACGGTGTAGCGCCAGGGGTAATGTTTATCGAGCACAACGATCCGCGGATCAGCCGCCGCAGCGATAGCCGCCCGAACGCCGGCTTCGCCTTTAGCGAACGCTTTGGCCCGGACAATCTCGCGCTGTAAGCACTCTCTGGCAAAGGCAACAGCTTTAGCGAACTGCTCGTCTCTTAAATTATCGTCACTCTCTTGATCCCACTGCGGGTTAAAACGGTTAATGGCTGTACCGAGCGAATACGGCTGTAGGTTTGGCTCGATTAGGCGATAGCCTTCCAGGCCGCAATCTTCAGCATCAAGCGACTGCACCAGTTCGCGGTCAATAATATCAGCAACAACTTGAGAACCGCACAGCTCTGGCCCGTAATGGCGCCAGATCAGCCCGAAGGCTGCATAGGGAATGCTGTTGGGCCGAACGCCAGCGCCGCCCGGTTGGTGGTGGTCGTAATTTTTTGTAGCGTGGTCGTACGCGCCGCCGACATCGACGCGCATGTCAGCCTTGGCAAGCTCGGCCTCATCACGCGTACGCGTAACCGAATCGACCAAACCTAGCTCGTACAAGGTGGCTAGGGCCAGAACATCGTCAGCGTGGAAAGTGCCGCTATGGGTTGCTATGTGCATATCCGTCCTTACTAAACTAAATACGTTTGGCGGAGAGAGTGGGATTCGAACCCACGATGCTTTCGCATGCCGGTTTTCAAGACCGGTGCCATCGACCACTCGGCCATCTCTCCATCCCTGTTAGTATACTATTTTAGCCGTTGTTTGGCTACGGCTGCGGCGTTTATTGAGGCCGCTCCTGCCTCGTGCAAGATTTCTGCGGCAGCGCTGAGGGTTGCACCACTGGTAGTAACATCGTCGACCAATAGAATCGTTGCGCCCTGGCATTTTTGCGCATTAGCAACAAAAAACGATTGGCGCGCCTGGGCAAAACGCTGTGAGCGCGATGCGCCGACTTGGCGGAAAGATCCTTTTCGTGCCAGAAGAGGGGAGACGCACAGCGACGTTAAGCGGCCAATCTCTTTGGCAAGCAGGAGCGATTGGTCGTAGCCGCGCTGGCGAACCCTGGCTGACGAGGTTGGGATAGGTACAATAATCGTCTGGGCAGGCAGCTGGGGCAACTGTTCGGCTATCAACCGCGCCAATGGGCGGGCTGCGGCCTGTGCTCGGCCAAATTTAAATTTTTTAATTAAGTAGCTCAATTCCTTGTCGTAATTACCTCCCAGCCAGACATGTTGTAGGGCTGTTTGTTTGCTGCATGTGTAGCAAACCGCGCCGTCGCTGGTTTCAATTTCACACAAATAACAGATTGAGTGGGTATCGTCGGCCAACTGCAGCAGGCAATTATCGCACAGCATGTTGTTTTCTATACCACACAAAATACAGTAATGCGGAGCAATTATCGCGACCATTTTCTCGATTAATGATGTCATTTTTACGTCCTTCTCGTTATTGTATTATATTGCAATACTTTGACAAGGTTCGCTATAATAATGCTTATCACTAACCTGAATTTGTGGCCGACTTATAAAGTGGAGGAATTATGGCAAGGGGAAAACAAGAAGATAATCTTTTGGATGAAACAATGGACCAAGACCAGCTGGTGGCGGCCTTTTTAGAGGACGACGATGAGCAAGCGGGTACTGTTGGCATGGTAGAAGCCGAAGCTATGAGCCCGGGCGCAGGCGACACCTGGGAAGACGATGCTGAGGCTTCAATGCCAGGACAGCTCGCGGTAGACGTGTATGAAACCGAGGAACGCTTAGTCGTTAAAGCTCGTACCGCTGGAGTT
>DATLVY010000051.1:0-11291 GCA_035576845.1 Candidatus Acidiferrum sp.
CCAAAGAAGATTTGCGACACCATTAGGCAGGTAAAGCTGATGACCGATGGGATGCGCAGAAAGTTTAAGTTGCGCTTTGCATAGAGTTTCATCTCTTCTCGAGACGGAGGAATGACCTGCACATTTCTTGTCAGCCGCACACTTCGCTGGTGCATCGTGCTGCTTCCCGGCAGATGCCCGCGGTGCTGCGACCTTTTACGACTCATAAGACGTCTCTTTCTTTTGTATGTACGAACCGGGCGTTACCCGGCATCTGACGAAGCATACCATAATAAGGACAATTATTAAAGAATCATGAATTACTGGCAGTCTCCAGCGTCATGACGATAACTAAAAATGTTAAAAACTTATTTACTTGCCACCCTATTTACCTCATAATACTTATGATTATGGTGAGGTTACCAAATCCGGGTCACGATGCTGGCACATGGGGCAATTTGCTCAATGATTTTTTAGATGTCGAGCATAATGCCGACGGGACGCTGAAAAAAAGCGGCAGCTTGGCCAGCAAAGCCGACGACATCAGTGTAGTGCATAATTCGGGCGCCGAAACGGTGGCGGGCACGAAGACGTTTAGCGCTTCGCCGGTTATCCCAGACCCAATGCTCGGCACCCATGCCGCTAATAAGTCGTATGTCGATAGCGTGGCAACTGTCGGCGCGCCTGATGCTAGTGCGAGTACGAAAGGCGTTATACAGCTTGCCGGCGATTTAAGTGGCACCGCCGCTGCGCCAACCGTGGGTAATGGCGCAATAACCGGTGCTAAAATTGCCAGCGGCACTATTGTTGATGCCAATATTGCCAGCGGTGCGGCGATTGCTAAAAGCAAGCTGGCCAGCCTGGCTATCGTCGATGCCGACATAAGCGCGATTTCTGAGAGCAAGATTACGGGCCTCAGCGCTGATCTCGCCAGCAAAGCCGCCGACAATACGGTAGTGCATGTCAGTGGTAACGAAACGGTGGCTGGTATCAAAACCTTTAGCTCAACCATTGTCGGCTCGATTAGCGGCAATGCCGCCACGGTAACGACCAATGCCAACCTAACCGGTGATGTTACAAGCATTGGCAACGTAGCAACGCTGGCCAATACCGCCAATGTGCAGGCGGTGGTGCAAGCTAATCGGCTTGACCAAATGGCGGCACCGACTGGTGATGTGTCGATCAACACTCATAAACTTACTAACGTGGCTGACCCGAGCGGTGCTCAAGACGCTGCCACAAAAAATTATGTCGACAGCAAGGTGCTTGATGCCGCCAGTTTTGGCGCCGCTATTAATGGCAAACGAGCTTACGCGGCTGTGGCCAGTGCCGCCAGCCCCAACGTTAGCTGCGCCAACGCTAGTTTTAGTATTGCTGATGTAGGCAAAATTGCTGTGGTGTACAACAACGCGGCAGCAGGTACGATTACGACGATTCAATCAGTTACCGATGCCACTCACCTTGTACTGGCAGCCAACGCCGGCATAACCACCAGCAGCAGCACGGGCAACATTATTTATGGCACCGACGATAGTGCGGCGATTACCAGCGCGCTGAACGCCGCCGCGGCGCTAGTGCAAACAGCCAACACTAACGACCCCAACCAGCCAATTGGCTCCGGCCGAGTGACGGTGCGGATTGCTGGCGTGTCGCCTAGTAGCCTGGCGTTAATTGCCAGCGCCATCACCATTCCAAGCGGCGTCATGCTTGATGCCGAAACTACCCTGGCTAACGTACTGGCCAGCCGCAATGCTTACTGTATAAACGTGCAGCCGTTTGCGGTTATCCGGCGGCTGGAGATCGAAAACCTCTTTGGTACCGGTGTGACCTGCGGCAATAACGCCGTGCAGGCCCATATTTATCTTCAGGATTTGCGGGTGTGGCATAGCACCGGCTCAAGCGCTGCGCCCGCCAACCTGAGTGGCTCGACCTCGACCAGCGGCGGCACGCTTTCGGCCAACACCCGTTACTATGTGGTGACGGCGATTGATTCGATGGGCGGCGAGACTGGTGTTAGCAACGAAGTGGTGATTACCAGCACCGGCTCAACCAGCTCCAACACGCTGAACTGGGACGCGTTTGCTGGCGCCAGCAGCTACCGCATTTACCGCGGCACGGTCTCGGGCGCCCAGAACCTGTACTTTACCAGCAACACGAACTCGTTTGTCGACACCGGCGGCGCCAATACCAGTGCTTATCCGATTGGCCCGGGTGTCGGGTTGCGTTTGTTGGGCTATCATTACGAAATTGGCAGTTTGTTTATAAAGGTGGCGTTGCTGGGCGTGTACCATTGGGCAGGGAGTGACTGCTCGGTTAACTCGGCGTACATTGTTGGCTGTATCACTGGTGTGCGCTGTAATGCTACTAACCAGCTGCACTACTCGAGCTGTTTCCTTGACACTTGCGGCGGCACCAACTCGCTGGGCGGGGTGATGATCGACAACGGTTGCAGCAACGTGGCGTTTGGCGGCCTGCAGGCCTTTCAAATTACCGGCACCAGCTTTGCGCTCAGTCCGGTGGTGAATATCGGGCCACTCAGCACCACCTCTAAAAACACCTTTATCAATGTTAAGTACCAGGCCAATAACACCGGCGGTACCGGCCTAAAAATCGCTAACGCGCAGGATGTGGTGGTTGAGCAAACGCTTTCTAACGACACTTACGCTTCAGGAATTAACAGCCCAATTACCACAGCGGTGGCCTATGGTTCGGGGCTGGCGGCGGAAATTACCATCCGTTCGGTTTTATCGAGCAGCGTGTCAACCATTTCGACAGGCTCCCGGGTCGGCACGCATTTTTACCAGCAAGGCGGCTCTCATTTTTGGTCGTCCGCGGCGACTTTTAACACCAGTGTCTCGACGCCGGCTTTGGCGGTGACGACATCGCCCGCTACTGGCTATGTGCTGACATCAGATGTCGCCGGCAATGCCACCTGGCAGCCGGCAAGCGGCGGTGCTTTTACGCCGACCTCTGTTAAAACGAGCGGTTACACCGCGGTACCTAGCGACCTGGTGCCGGTCGATACGACCTCTGGGCCGATCACCATCACCTTGCCAACTGCTCCGGCCGACAAAACCGAAGTCGCTATCAAGCACATTATTCAGGGCGGAACTAACGCGGTGACTATTGCTGCCGGCGGCAGTGACGTTTTTAACAAAGCCAGCGGCAGCACCTCACTGACTTTGAGCCTGCTCAACCAGGCGGTTATTTTAGAATACAAAGCCTCCGGTGCCATATGGTATGTACTTTCCGACGACTTGCCGCTAAGCGGGCTGGACCAGCGCTACGGAGCTATTAATGCCTCGGCCGGCGGCGACCTGACGGGTACTTACCCCAATCCGACGTTGACAACTTCTGGCGTAACCGCCCAGCAATACGGCGACGCCACGCATGTGCCTCAGGTGACTTTCGACGCCAAAGGTCGGGCTACTGCGGCGGCCAGCGTTGCGATTGCGCTGCCGGAATCGGCGGTTACCAACCTGACCACCGACCTTGCGGCCAAACAATCAATCGTTAAAACCGGTATCGCCAAAATCAGCGGCGGGGCCACACAGTATGGCGCGCCCGGCACCCTGTTTTTCAATCAAGGCACCACTACCATGAACGTCAACGAGGTGCGGTATGTGCCGCTGTTTGTGCACTACCCGGTTACGCTTACCAACTATTTGTTCGAGGTGACCACAGGTCCGGGCAGCAATGCCAATATCCGTATCGGCATCTACGCCGCTGATACCAATATGCAACCAACGGGTTTACCTCTGTTAGACAGCGGCTCGATTGCCGTTGCCAGCGCCTTCACTGGCACCAAAACTGGTTCGGGCTTGAGCGTTGTTCTCAACCCTGGCGCTTACTTAATTTGCGGCAATGTTGACACGTCGATGACTTTACGCAGTATAATCTCAGGCTCTCCGGCCGTCACCACGGCCTTTGGCGCTACGCCCATGATTCAGCGCGTCAGCGCCGCCCAAACGTATGGCGCCTTTCCCAACACCGGTACTCAATGGACTGCTACCAGCACCAGTGCTGGCGGCTTGCAGCATTTTGTGGTGTGGCAGTGGACCGAATAACATAAAAAGCACAGGAGTTGCCCTGCCGCTGGTTTACCTAGTCTTGATTGTGTATCAGGAGGGGATTCAGCTATAATCATAAGCAGATTTCTAAATTTATACTGAATCTGTTGGAACGATGAAAGGCATGTGAGCACCCGCTCAGCCATGAAACAGCTAATAAAAAACTACAGCTTCGACAAGACTGCCAAGACAGTCACCTTTAGTGACTTTTCGTCGATTCGTTTGGATAGAGTTTTGCTGATTACCAACGTTACGGCAAATGTGGTTATCTATCAGTTTAACGATCCGGCACTTGGCGGGACGGCTTCGACCAATGTCCTGACTCTGACGTTTAACACGTCGGGCATGAGTAACAGCGACGATCTGCAAATTATCTACGACTGCGCGACGGGTGACCCGACGTATGACACACAGCCGGTCAGTGCCAGCTCGTTGCCTCTGCCGAGTGGTGCTGCAACATCGGTGAAGCAGTCCGATGGCTCACAAAAAACGCAGGTAGTGGATGGATCGGGCAATGTAATTGGCTCGACTAGCAACGCCTTGGATGTAAACATCAAATCCGGTGCGCCTACAACGGTGACGGCTAATGCTGGTACTAACCTTAACACTTCGGCTTTGGCGCTAGAAACGGGCGGCAATTTGGCGGCTGCGAAAACTGACCTCGATACGATCGCCGGGGCGGTCTCGAGCAGTAAAGTACAGGCACAGCTTGTTGACAGTGCTGGAACCAACAAACTTGCCATTAACGTTTCCGGCCAGATCGGCGTCTCAAACTTCCCGGCTTCGCAAACGGTTGGCGGCACCGTGACTGCCAACATTGGTACGACCAACGGGCTTGCGCTGGATACTACCCTGACCGGCGGTACGCAGCAAACCAAACTGACTGACGGTACTAACATTGCCAATATCCTCAAAAATGACGGCACCGCGGCCGGGCAAAATGCGCAGTTTACGGCAGGAGCTTTTAAGGAAATGGGTTCGCTGACAGCCGGCAGCCTAAACGCCGATTTGGTGGCCAGTGTTGATGTTGCCAATTACCGCTGGTTCTGTTTGCAAATTACCGGCACCTGGAGTGGCACGTTGACGTTTCAGGGCAGTAACGATGGCAGCACTTGGGGCAGCCTCCTGGCCTATCAGTTGAATGCGCCGACGTTTTTGACGTCAACTGTCACCGCCAACAACATTATGCACGGCGCGCTGACAACTCGTTTTTTGCGCGTACGCATGACCAGCTATAGCAGCGGTACGGCAAACGGCACGCTTGAACTCTATACTGTCTCGCCGGCTAATCTACAATTTGTCAACGCCCAGCTGGCGGGCGGAACTAACAGTATTGGCTCTGCGGTGATTCAGGCTGTCTCGGGCACCGCCCTGGCTGCCGATCAAACCAACAGCGAGTTGCGGGTCTCTAATTATGTAAAATCGACAACCGCTGGCGATACGGCCCTGACGCTGGGCCAAACAACCAAAGCGGCGTCGTTGCCGGTGACAATTGCTAGCGACCAAGGGGCGTTTAGTTTTCAGGGGACGTCCACCGAGCAGGCATCGCTGTCGGCCGGCAGCCTCAACGCCGACCTGGTGCCCAGCACCGATGTCAGCGCCTATAAGTGGATGTCGTTGCATGTCGGTACCAGCGTCTATAGTGGCACGTTGACGTTCCAGGGCAGTAACGATAATAGTAATTTTGTGAGCGTGCAGCTCATGCTATCTGGTTCGTACAACGTCAATAACATGACCACCGTTGCTAGTGGTACTAACCAGATATTTACCGGGCCGGTGTACTTCCGTTATTTGCGCGTGCGCATGACGGCTTATACGTCAGGTACAGCAACGGGTACACTTGAGCTGTACGGCAACTCACCTAGTAGCGTTGGCGTATCCACTTCAGCTGCAGTCCAGTCCGGTACCTGGACTGTGCAACCAGGCAACACCGCCAACACCACACCTTGGGCGCAAAATATTACTCAAGTGGGTGGCTCGGCAGTCGCGCTGGGACAAACCACCATGGCGAGTAGTTTGCCAGTGACAATGGCCAGCAACCAGTCCGATATTAAAATCCAAATTGACACGCTGACTGCGGCCCTGACCCAAGCTAATCAGTTACCAGTCAGTAACGCTGGCCAACAGGGGATGTTGACGATTACCGGCTCGCTGTCGGCCAACTCGGATAACAGCTTAACTTTTAGTGGCAACGCGACGGTGGCGCGACGCATTCGTATTCAAAACGAAAGTGCGGGTACGATCTACTGGTCGCTGGATGCAGCCGCCAGTACAGGCAGTCCTAGCCTCCCTGCGCCAGTTAGCAACGCGGCGATGGTGGAGTGGATTAGCATGGCTTGTACCACGCTGCACATTTTTATACCAAGTGGCGGTACGACTACACTCAACGGCAGCGGCGGTGTCAAAGTAAGCGCCTGGGCATGAGCACATACGCTACGGATACTTTTTTAACTGGCGCGCGCGGTGCGCCTAATGCTTGGAGTCCAGGCAGTGACGGCGCCAACTGGACCCAGTCACGCAGTAACCAATCACTCAGTTTTGCCAGCAACCAGGGCACGATGACCTATAACGGCAACACTACAACGGGTATCATGACTTATAGTGCGCTGACTACAACCGACACTGAAGTACTCGTCAACGCAATACAAAACAACAATAGCACGTCAATCATTGGTGCAGTGTGCCGTTTTAAGGACACGAGTAACTTTTACAGCGCGGTGATTGGTAATACGGCGGGGCTTTTTGAGATTCGTAAGGATTTAGCTGGAACCTTTTCGACAGTGGCCAGCGCCAGCTTTAGCAGCAGCTCCGGAACCAAATACACTATTCGTTTTAATATAACTGCAACAGCACTCAAAGCCAAAATTTGGCAGGCTGGCACGGCCGAACCTACCGCTTGGACGATTCCAGCCACGACCGACAGCTCTATCTCCTCGGGCTTATTTGGTGTGGCTGGCACGCCATCCGCCCCCAGCACCAGCGTTTCGTTCGATACCTTTACCGCCACCAATGGCCTGACTCCCAGTGTGATCTTTGTCAGTAGCATCATGGGGCCGGCGTCGGTTTCCGGAGGGATTGCTAGCCAGTGAAACTTTGTGCTTTATCCAACGCAGCTTATACTAAAAGCCATAAGCGATTTAAATAATTAAACCATGGCACGATTACCACAAGTAGGCGGCGACACGGGCGATTGGGGGACGGTCCTCAATGATTTTTTATCGGTCGAGCAAAACCCAGATGGTAGCCTTAAAATCCGCAGCGACGGCACGCTAGATGCCTACGCCAAAGATAGTACGGTTGTCCACAACAGCGGCGCCGAAACGATAACTGGCACTAAAACCTTTACCGCACCTCCAGTGGTGCCAACACCGTTGCAAAACAGCCATGCTGCGACGAAAGCTTATGTCGATAGCACCGTCAATGCCGGTGCGCCGGACGCCTCGGCTTCCACGAAGGGAATTTTAAAACTAACTGGCGACCTCGGTGGGACCGCTGATGCGCCCACTGTGCCCGGTTTGTCCAGCAAGCAGCCGCTCAACGGCGACTTGACGACCATCTCTGGCCTAACTCCGTCCAACGACGATGTACTACAGCGCAAAGGTGGTGTCTGGACAAATCGTACGCCGGCTCAGCTGAAAACCGATTTGGCTCTGACCAAAACCGATGTTGGTCTTGGCAACGTCGACAACACTTCCGACGCGACCAAAAACAGTGCTGTGGCAGCCCTGACCAACAAAACGATCTCCGGCGCCAGCAACACCCTCAGCAACATTCCTGAAAGTGCTGTTACCAATTTGACCAGCGACTTGGCCGGCAAACTCAACACCTCGCAGCTCGACACCGATGGCACACTGGCGGCCAATTCCGACAACAACATCGCTTCGCAAAAAGCGACCAAAACGTACGTGGACACCAACATCAGCAGCAAGGCCAGTACCAACAACGCCATTGCCTTTGCGGTGGCGTTAGGGTAGAGGCCATTGACATATAAAATCTATTAGTTAATAATAGTGTGTTGTCTTCGTGACGACGTGAACCTTTACGATCGGCTATAAACAAGGAGGTCTAGTCAATTGGCTGTACATAATCCCGATTACTGGAGCGACTATTTTACAAACTCTCGACATCCTCACAGGGACCTGACGCACACTGCTATACGCCACTGGAAAATCGCAAACCCAGACGGCAAGCAAGGCGAGGCGCTCGACCTTGGCGCAGGAAAAGGCGGCGATTCAAAGCTTATGCGAAAGGCTGGCTTTCGTGTCGCAGCTGTGGACTTCGTCACTAGCCATCTAGAACCGTTGGCAGAGGTCGACCCCGATTTGGTGGTGCATAATTCTCGAATTGAGGATTTTACGATCCATCCTGACAGCTACGATTTAGTGCTTGCGTTGTACTCTCTGTCGTTTATCTCTGACCGGCATTTTGCCGATGTGCTCTATCGGGTTAAAAGATCGTTAAAACCGAACGGTGTGTTTCTGGGGAATTTTTTTGGACCGCGAGATCACTGGCGGCAAAAACATACGGGTAATTCGATGACGTTTTTACAAACGAAACGTGAAGTGGAGTGGTATCTTCGAGGGCTCCGGCTCCCGCTGTTTGTTGAACAAGATGAGCTTTGCCTGTCTGACCTGGGTACAGAAGAGCACAGGCACGTGTTTCACTTTATAGCCGTAAATGATTGTTAGCCACTCGGTATGTCTAGTGGCTCAGGGCTTGGTTTACCCGAGCCCTGTTTATTTTCAAACCGTTGCGCGATCTACCTTTACTAACTTCGCTATTTCAGAGGCATTAAGGTATGTCTTCATATAACAAGCATAATATACTGGCAGTTGGTATGTAAACAGCTTTTTGTTGCACCTGTTGCAGTAGTACCTCCCGTACGGGGTGTACTACTGTCATCGACCCCTGTGTTCTCGCTCGAAACGTTGCTCTTAATGAAAAAGTAGGCCGATCAAATCGGCCTACAATTGACCTACCAGCTCGACGTCTCCCTGAAAGAGGTTACACGCAGAATGAACTGTTATTTAGCTGCTTCGAGTGACTTTATAGAATCGGAAAATTCTGTATCAGTAGTTTGGAGAAGGGTCTTGCCTGCCAAGTTGTTTGGATCAGTTATACAGCTTGCTTGGCCTGCACCTTCGTAATAGTAGTCGTAACCGTTGACCGTTGTCAGAAGTGTTCCGCCGAATGGCGCTGCAGAACCTGTGGTAGTGCGGGTGATGCTGCCAATTCCTGAATAACTGCTATTTTGTGCGTCACAATGTGCATCGGCGGCTATAAGTTGCTGAGTGCTAAATACTACGGTGCTGTCACTGTTTCTTAGGGCGTATTTAAGTTCACCAAGCCCACTCACCGGCTTAAACCTCACCCCCCATTCTTTAATAACCACGTACCCCGCATTGGGATCGGTTGGAGTAGTCGTGACTTGGCTGCTATTTGTATTGCTCGTCGCGGCTGGCTTACTAAAATGCCCGTACAGCCTATAGCCACCATAAGCCAATGCAGCAACGACTAAGACGGCTATGATGATTTCCACCACCCCGAAGCCGGATTGTGTTTTGTTGTTCATCTGTCGTTAGTTATCTAGCTGAACAGTTTTGAAGGCTTCGCGGAAAGCTGCTATCTGTTCCGTGGCAAGTAAATTGATACTACTATCATCAGAGCAGGCAGTTTGAGGGCCTTCATATCTGTAGTAGTTGCCTCCTAACTTAAATACAGTGGTATTATTAGCAGTTAATACGTTGCCGGAATTGTCCGTGTCACCCGTCCACTTTACCACCGTACCCAAGGGGTCGCCTTTGCTCAATCCGCAAGCTGCATCTTTGTTAGCCAGAGTTTGAGTAGAAATGTTCGCGTCACCGCCAAACGTTGGGGAGGTCTGGCGAGTTTGGCTAGTAGGAGCGTTATAGCTATATATCGCATCTTTAATTGAATCGCTCAACTGAATCTTAATGCCCAGCTCCTTAATGTCCAAGTAAGTAACCTGGGGTGTGGTATTGCTACTCGTGCTACTTCGAGAACTGCTTGTGTTTGTGTCTGTAGTGCTAGTTGGTTTACTAAAATGCCCATACAGCCGATACCCGCCATAAGCCAGCACCGCAACAATTAGGACACCTACAACGATTTCCACCACCCCGAAGCCGACTTGTTTTTTGTTGTTCATCAAGTAACCCCTCTGGGTATCCTTTATTGAAGGTAAAATGACTTCTCAATCAAAAGCAATGTCGCCGCATCGTTCGTGTCGGCATTCCCGTTGTATGCAACTAGCTGTCCTGTGGTCTTGTCTTTGAAAGTAAAGCGGGCACTATCAACCATGCTCTCTGTCTGGCCAGCAGTTAGGTTTGCAGCAAGCGATGCGTCAACAAGTTGGTACTCAGTGGCAATTTTCGCAGAAGCGGAAGCAGCGACTCTGCCAACAATCTTCCAAGAAGTGTTTGATTGGGCAAGGTCATCAATTGAAGCGATGTAGTACGAGGCATCGCGGCCATCAGTGGCGAATGAACCGCTATAATCTACCTCAAGGCTAGCATCTGGACTCTTCACTATAGCACTACCCGAGTGTGCGCTGATTACCCAGTTGCTAGGATACTTAAAACAAGCATTCTTCAATGTATCGCAATACGTCTTCCAACCCACATACGGATCAGCTTGAGCCTGGGTGCCACCCGTTTGGTTGCTGCCCGTATTATTTGTAGCAGCAGGCTTACTAAAATGCCCATACAGCCGATACCCACCATAAGCCAGCACCGCAACGATTAAAACAGCTACAACGATTTCCACCACCCCGAACCCAGCTTGTTTTTTGTTATTCATCTGTCGTTAGTTATCTAACTGAACCGTTTTGAAGTCGTTGAAAAATATAGCTTTTTGCTGGTTGGCTAAAGCTTGTATAGTTGAGTCCTCTGAACAGGTAGCCTGAGGTGGTGATATGAAAACGTAGGTGTCACTTCCAAACTTAAAAACAGTAGTGTTATCCACGGGTGGTATAGGCCGCGTCCCATCTGGCCCGCCAAACACTTGTTGAAGAGTGCCGGAAGCTTTAGTGATCGCCGCAATCGAGCCGTTGTTGGGGCTACAAGTGCCACCCGACTTATCTGTTAAGCTTTGCGTTGATATGTAGGCGAACTGACCACCTCCTGAAGAAGCAGATTTGACGCTATATACGGCATCTTTAATCGACGCATCGAGTTTGATCTTAATCCCTAACTCTTTAATATCCAAGTAGGTAGTCGCAGCCTG
>DATLVY010000052.1:0-2632 GCA_035576845.1 Candidatus Acidiferrum sp.
ATCAATCCCCAAAGCGTTAGGGCAGTTGTTGCTGCTCTAAATGCGCATCCGGACGAGATCGTCGTATGGACACCCGAGGACGATAGCTTGAAGCAGTTTGAGATTCGCTTCATTCTGCTACCGAATCTGCCAACCCCGGAGCCCTTCCTGCTCATGTTTGCTGCCCAGCGGACAGCCGAAGACCATTGGGAAGCCGTTTACGACGACAATGCCTTCGCACCACTCGACGGGACTCGAGATTTGCGTAGGCGACTGTCGCATCTTCGCAACCGCCTTGCTGCAGGTACCTTTGGCTCGGTAAAAGGGCGACCAACAGTTCGGTTTTTGGACGCGACCGTTAAGTCGCTCACCACCCTGGACGGCGGACGGACAACGACAGTTACGTTAACTCTTGAAGGGGGTGCAGAGATGGAATGCACCCTAACTCAGCAGGGCTTGGATACTCTTTTTGACCTTCGCGTCGGCAAGGAAGTAGAAATCCTCGTCAACCAAATTGAGGTCATCGAAAGCATAGTCTACTAGCCGCTGCGGCCTCTCCCTAACGATCCTGACAAATTCAATTTGTTGGGATCGTTTTATTGACCTCCTAAATTCTCTGGGGCATCTAAAGCAAAACAGCTTTAATCCGCCGCACGCCAGCTGAGCTGGCTTCTTCTTTGAGGATTTTAAAGTGTTTACCGCCCTCGCTGAGGACGCCAGTATGTTCGACATGCGGGCCGCCACAGATTTCCATGCTGTAAGGCTTTTCGTCAGGTTTGCCCATGGTGTACACACGGACTTTTTCGCCGTATTTGTCGCCAAAGGCCCCGGATGCGCCGGCGGCTAGAGCTTCTTTGGTCGGCAGCTCTTCGAACTTCACGGTTAGGTCGTTCTTGATCTGTTCGTTAACGATGTCTTCGACTTTTTTGATTTCATCGAGCGTCATTTTGGCGTCGTGCGAGAAGTCAAACCGCAGCCGTTCTTCGGTGATATTACTCCCCCGCTGCACCACGTGGTCGCCCAGCACCAGCTTCAGCGCCTTATACATCAAATGCGTCGCGGTGTGATATTTGATATGCATGTCGCTATGGCCTTCGAGGCCGCCTTTGAACTGGCCTTTGGTGGCAGTTTGAGAACGCTCGCGCTGTTCAGCCATAAGCCCATCAAACTGTTCACGCCACTTATCGTCTACGTCCATTCCAAGTTTAAAGGCTTCTTCAAGACTCAACTCAACCGGAAAACCGTAGGTATCGAAAAGAAGAAAGAATAATTCACCACCAATTTTATGACTCCTGCCTTGTTGTTTTTCGCCCTCAAATCGGTAATATAAACGATTAAGTTCGCGCACGCCATTCTTAAGCGTCTGCCGAAACGCCTTCTCCTCGCGCACCAGTACTTCGATAACATGGGCTTTGCTAGTCTCAACTTCCGGATAATCTTTTTCGTACAACTCAGCCACGGTCGGAACAATCTGCTCCAAAAAGTTCTGCTCGATGCCGAGGTTAAAGGCTTTGAGCGTGGCGCGGCGGATCAGGCGGCGCACAACGTAGCCCTGAGTTTTATTGCTCGGCACCACGCCATCAACAGCCAAAAAGGTCGCGGCGCGCAGGTGGTCGGCAATGACGCGCATGGCCGAGGTGTTGGCTTCGTACGTTTTATCGCTTAAGCTTTCGAGTTTTTCGACAATCGGGCGCATCAGGCTGATTTTAAACACGTCCGGATCGTTGTTGGCTGCTGTCGCCAGCCGTTCCAGGCCCATGCCACAGTCGATGTTGGGCTTGGCCAGCTTTTCAAAGCCGTTTTCGGTGCGCCGGTAAGCCATAAACACGTTATTGCCAATCTCGCTGTAGCGGCCACAGTCGCAGTTAGGGTGGCAGTGTTCGCCAAATTTGGGGTCATGCTGGATGTCAGGAAACTCGTAAAACATCTCGCTATCAGGCCCGCACGGATCACCCATCGGTGTCTCCGCTTCGGCGCCGCCGCGGCTCCACCAGTTCTTTTTGCCATCGTAAAAGAAAATGCGCCCGCCCTGCATACCTTTTTGAGCCGCATCAGCCTCGCTGCCAAGCGCCACCTGACCGGCTTCGACACCCTGGGCTTTGAACAACTCGGCCCACTGGCCTGCCGCCTCGTTATCGCGCGGAATACCCAGCGCTTCGTTACCAATGTAGCAGGTAATGTAAAGACGCTCGGGGTCAAGGCCAACAACTTTGACAGCGTATTCGAAGATCCAGTCAATCTGTTCGTGCTTAAAGTAATCGCCGAGGCTCCAATTGCCCAGCATTTCAAAAAACGTCGTGTGCCGGTAGTCGCCAACTTCGTCGATGTCTTGGGCACGAAAAACGGTTTGGCTATCAGCAACGCGCATGCCCTCCGGATGCGTTTCGCCCAGCAAATACGGCACCATCGGCTGCATGCCGCTGCCCGTAAACAGGGTGCTGGGGTCATTTTGCGGCACCAAATTGGCGCGGGGGATGATTTTGTGGCCGCGCTTGGCAAAAAAATCTAAATAAGCTTTGCGGATATCCTGGGCATTCATAATTGTACTTAATTATACGACAGGGGTACGCGGTGGCGCAAATATATCAGCCGACTCTTGTTTTGATACCCAAGGAGGTGTATGATAGCGAGCAATAAACCTTGCCAGGCGCTG
>DATLVY010000053.1:0-9350 GCA_035576845.1 Candidatus Acidiferrum sp.
CAAGCGCCCCGTTGCTGTTGATTACCAAGTTATCGTTAATGTCGAAACTATTGGTGCTGGGCAAAATCGAGAAGTTATCCCAGATACTGTTGACCAAGTTTGGTTGGCCAACAGACACTCCGGCAAAGCCCGCGCTGCTGAAGGTACTATCGGTGACGCTTGTTTCGAACACGCCGTTCCAGTACAAAGATAGCGTTGTGCCCTGCATGCGCAATTTGATGGTATAGGTTGTCCCAGAATTAATAGTGACCGACGGTGCCGAGCTAATTTGCGTCCACACGCCAGCCGAACGTTTGTAGATTGCCACCTTTTGATTAGTCATGCTGGCAAACGCATAGTAGCCCTGCGAGTCGTTCGTCCCAAAGGTGCTGCCGCGGCCAAAAACCGCCAGCCAGTCGTCCGAGGCGCTGGGGAAAATAATATCGGACTGCACACTGTAATCGGCACTGGTAATACCCTGAGTGGTGTAGGCGCTGAGTGCATTGGCGCTATTGTCCGTTGGTGTTAGTTTGAGCTGGTTCGAAACAATCTGGAAGTCGGTGCCGGCATCGGTCCGCTCGGTCCAGTTTGCGCCGAGGTTAGTGGAATCGCTGCGGTTGAAGTTATCAGAGAAAAGCGTGTCAACAATGTGTAATTTAGCCGACGGGCTGGTCGTACCAATCCCAATGCGGTCGTTGGTCGTGTCGACATTAAGTACCGTACTAGCACTGCTGTCTTGTACCTGGAAGGCGGTTGTGGAGTTGGTGCCGTCTTTAAAAATATTGGCGTTGGTAAAAGTGTTAGCCGCGTTAAGATAGGCGACATTCGCTAAAGTGCCTGCCGTGGTGATAGGAACGCCGGCAATGCGGTAAGTACCAGAGGTGTTGACATCGCCGCTTTGCACGTCAAGCTTGTAGCTGGGGCTGGATGTGCCAATGCCAATTTGGCTGGTGGTGCCGTTGGCTACCAGCAGGTTGGTATCACTGCTGCCCTCGACAGTGAAGTTGGTATTTTCTTGGTCTTGGTTAAAGACCACGCTGGCGCCGCTGCTGCCATCGATGGTGTCGCGGGTGGTACTATTGGCGCCAGTCCTGAACTGCCAAGCACCTAGCGCCTGGCTGATATTAGCGCCATTTTCAAGTACTAACTTTGTATACTGTGTGCCGCTAAAGCCGGCGTTTTGCCAGTTTGAAATAAATAGTTGTGCGCCGGAGCCTTCCAAGTCTAGGCCGCCGCCAGTGGTACGGAAGCGATAGCCCTTGGTTGGGGTGGTAGAATCTTCAATTTGCTCGCTGCCAATCACGTGCAAGGCAACTGACGGACTGTTAGTGCCAATGCCTACTCTGTCGCTGACAATTAAACTATTGCTTGGTGCCGTGCTGCTGCCGGCGTAGGTGCCGATGGCCGCACCGCCGGCTACATCAAGCCGGTTTTTAGGTGTGGTAGTACCAATGCCCATGTTGCCGTTGCCGTTGATGTTGACTAAATTGTCCGCCCCATACATGCCCAGCGTAATAAAGTTATTACTGCTATTGGCGCTTTGGTAATTAAAACCAAAGTAGCCGGTGTCATTAGTGCCGAGGTCGTGGCCCATGTGGAATACTAGATTATGGCCCGACGTCATGCTATTATCCAGCACCTCCAGCGGCCGGATAAAGCCGGTATCGAAGCTGGAATTAACCACAACCATATCGTTCACACCGCCTTGCACTGCCAGCACCGCACTGCCCGGGTTGCTGGTGCCAATGCCAACGCTGCCGCTGATAATTGCGCCGTTGGTTGGCGCCGCTGTGGTGCCCGCATACGTGCCAACAGCCAAACTGCCATTAACATCCAAACCGCTCTTTGGCGCAGTGGTGCCAATGCCCACAGCACCACCCTGAAAGATAGCAGCGTAATTATTAGAGCCAACCGTCGGCGCTTTTACGCTTAGTCCGTAGGCGTTCACCGCGCCGCCCGAAGCGGTAGCGTTATCAATTAACAAACCGTAGGCATTAGTGAGCGAAGTGTTTCCGGATACCGTGGTCGGGACGCTATTTATATATTCTGTAGCCGAGCTGCTGATGGTTTGGTTGCCAGTGTTAGAATACGAATAATTAGGCGCCAATACTTCAAATGCGTTGGTGCTTGCCAGATTAGCCGCGCCATTAGTGGAGGAACCGGCAAACTGGATGTTGTGCCCCAAATCAAACACTACATCAGGATTGTCGGCAACTGGCACGGTTGTATACTGGTTAGCTGACAGATGGAGGATCTGAGCATTGGTGTTACTTTCGGGGTCTTGCTGCAAGTAAACCAGCTGGTGGGCGGGCGGCGTTTTGTTAGCGCCCACAACAAGCTCGCTGCTCAGATAAGCCGCATAGTTATTGGTCGCACCTCCTGGTTGGTTAACGTATAAGCCGTAAGCATTCGTAACGGCGCCACCCTGGTTGACCACATTGGCGTTATCCACCATAAACCCAATCGAATTAGTGATGGTAGTATTGCCGGTGCCGTTAGCCGTGGGTGGATTATTTATGTACATACCCACGGCATTGGCGATTGTTTGGTTGCCGGTGTTGCTAAAGGTGTAGCCGGGTGCGCTTATCTCAATCGCGTGCTGGTTGGTGAAGTTGGCAGCTCCGTTAGTGACACTACCGCTAAATTGTATGGTGCGTCCTAAATTGATAAGCAAATCCGGGTCGTTAGCCGCGGTGAGCGCGGTGTTAGTCCCGCCGGTAATTTTAAGAATATTGGGCGAGCCGGAGGCTTGGTTGCCTTGCAAAATATCCAACGTCGCGAGCGGGCTGACGGCCCCAATGCCCACGCGGTCGGTAGTGGTATCGACGCTAAGCACGTTAGTAGTACTAGAATCCTGCACCTGGAAGGCCGTAGCCGAGTTGGTTGCATCTTTAAACAAAGCCGAGCCGTTGGCCGTCAGCGATTTATTGCTGGCAACAACTGTATTTTGATTAAGGTTAATCCCTGTGGCGTTAGTGGTGCCAATACTCAGGGTGCCAGCGCTTGGTGTATCCACTAAAGGCGTCAGCAAGCTCGTGTTAGCGCGCCCAGTGCCGGTGATTCGGAAGTTAGCCGTCTGGTCGCTGGCGCTTTGGTTTTGAATGTAGTTACCGCTGCCGGTGGAAGCTGCAAACCCACAAGCTGCCGAATTCTGCAAACAGACGGTTCCGTCAGCATCGGGTAAGATTATTGTTCGATTGGCGGTGAGTGGCGGCTGCACTTCGAGCGTTGCCCCAAAGCTAGAAGCGTTGCCATCTTTAAGCACGATAACGCCGAGCGTACTGCTGGTGCCGACGGTTATGCCGCTGCTGCCCGTGATGCTCAGGCCGGTAAAGCTTGGGCTCGAGCTGGTGGCTATATTTTGCGCAGTATTTATAACGCCGCCGCTTGCACTAAAGTTGGTCGAGTTAAACTGCGCGATGCCTTTTTGAGTAGTGGAGGCGTCATCGATAGTGATGGCCGAACCTGCTCCGCTAGAGTTAGCAATGGTCAATACGCCAACCAGCCCATCAAGCGAACTAACGCCACCACCACTGCCCGAGCCAGTTAAACAACTTTCAAACGCCAATGCGCCAAAGCCGTTGGTGCTGAGGCATTGCGTGTTCGAGCCGTCGGCTGTCGGCAGCGTAAAAGTTATATTACCGCCGGTTGCACCTGATTGCAGTGTGATGGTGTTGTTATTGCTTGAATTTTGCAAAACCAGTTTGCCGTTAGCGGTACTAGCGGCACCAAGAGTTAGCCCGGCGCTGCCTTGGATAACCCCGGCACCGGCGATGGTCACCGTACTCCCATTATCCGTGATAATTGAATCGGCAATCACCTGAGAAGCTGTAAATTTAGCCAGTTTGTTAGTTGTGCCGCCCGGCGTGGTGACCCCGCCGCCACTGCTTGAGCAGTTACCGCTTGTTGTACAAATGCTATATGTGCCAGCGGCGAGGGCAGGAAAATTGAGCGTGGTGCTGGCAATAGGGTCAACAAAGCCGATGGTGGTGACGTTTGAACCGTCGGTGGCGCTAATGGTTGCGGTTTTGTCGCCTTGCAAGATAAAGCTTTGGCTGGTAGCGCCCAGCGTCAAGGTATTGGTTGGCGTGATGGTATTTAAAACGGTAGTGGCAGTAATATCGCCGTTAATGCCGCTTGCGGCGGCCCCTAGATTTGTTCGCGCACCCCCCGCATTGTTTGCCCCGGTACCGCCTTGGCCCACCGACAAAGCAGTCGTTAAGCCGGAAAGCGAAGTGATATCGCTATTTGCACCGCTAGCTGCGGCACCTAGGTTGGTTCGGGCTCCCGCGGCCGTGCCAGAACCAGTGCCGCCGCTGGCGACCGCTAAGGGGGCGGTCAGCGTTAAGCCTGCAAATGTCGGGCTCGAGCTGGTAGCAATATCCTGGATGGTGTTAATGGTGCCAGAGCTGGCGGTAAAATTGGTAGCGTTAAACTGGGCAATACCTTTTTGCGCCGTGCTGGCGTTATTGATGGTGATGGTCGAGCCCGAACCGCTGGAGTTAGCCACGGTTAACGCGCCCGTTAAATTGTTTAGTGAAGCCACACCGCCGTTTGGCCCTGAGCCAATCAGACAAGGCTGGAACGAAAGATTACCATTGCCATCAGTCGCCAAACATTGCCCGCTGCTCCCATCAGCAGTCGGCAGGGTTAGGGTCAAATTTGAAGCCGTAGCACCGCTTTGTAATGTTACCGTATTGCTATTTGTTGAGTTCTTGAGGGCAAGCAAACCAGTTGTTGTGCTGGCCACCCCGAGCGTCAAGCCGTTGGCGCCCTGGATAACACCGCTGCCTGCTATGGTGGCCGTGGTGCCATCGTCCGAAATAATAGAATTAACAATCGTCTGTGAGCCGCTGAATTTCGCCAAGCTGTTAGTCGTGCCGCCCACACTGGTTACGCCGCCGCCCGTTCCAGCACAGTTGCCGTTTGTTGTACAAATAGTGTATGTTCCAGCGCTTAGGGCGGGGAAGTTGAGGATGGTATTAGATAGCGGCGCTACAAAGCCGACCGTGGTGGTGTTGCCGCCGTTGGTTGCAGTAATGCTGCTGCTGCCGTTACCTTGCAAAATAAATTGCTGAGCTGAAGCGCCAATGGTCAGTGTGTTGCTGGGGGTTATGGTGTTTAGTGCAGTGGTCGAGGTAATGTCGCCATTGGCGCCGCTGCCAGCTGCGTTTAAATTGTTTCGAGCATTTGCCGCAGTGGTGGCGCCGGTACCGCCCTGTGTGACTGACAAGGCGGAAGTCAAACCCGAAAGCGATGTAATGTCACTATTTGCACCGCTAGCTGCGGCGCCGAGGTTAGTGCGTGCGCCAAAGCCCGTGGTGGCGTTTGTGCCCCCGTTAGCTACCGTTAATGGGCTGCTTAGATTCAAGCCAGCAAAGGTTGGGCTGGCGGCGGTGCCGATATCCTGCACGGTATTCACGGTCCCGGCGATGACGCTAAAATTATTGGCGCTAAACTGCGCAATGCCTTTTTGCGTGGTCGAGGCATTATTAATGGTGATAGTGGTGCCAGAGCCACTGGTGTTGGCAATCGTAAGCGCACCGGTCAAGCTATCCAAACTGGCGACACCGGCACTCGCCGAAGCGCAGTTAGTAAAGTTAAGGTCACCGCTGCCATCAGTTGCCAAACATTGCCCAACGGTACCGTCGGCGGTTGGTAATGTAAACGTTTGGTCGCTGGCCATGGAACCGGGCTGCAGCGTTACATTAAAACCGCTCGCGGCACTGTGCAGGCTTAATCCTGCAAACGTTGGTGTTGAGGTGGTGGCGATGTCCTGCGGCAGAGCGATCACCACATCGCCGGTACTTGCCGAAACCAACACCTGGTTTGGCGTGCCGGTCAGGCTCGAGACGTTCGGCTGCAACACCGTATCAAGTGCGCCGTTAGTTACCCTGAGGCCAGTGCCCAGCGCGACGTTACCAGTTAAATTCCCAACGGCGGTAACAACATTGTTTTGATTTGCCGTAGGTTTAATGCTGACAAAACTGGTGCCATCAAAATAATACGGCTGATTGGTGGATGCGTTATAGTAAAGCTCGCCAGTTTTTGGTGCGCTAGGTGTTGCGAGGCTGGGGGCCAAAATCAAACCGTTATTAACTTGTACCTGGCCATTTATGAGCAACTGCGAAACAGCCGTCCCTTGCAGTGATGCCGAAAAGGGCAGATCACTGAGCGGCAGCTTGGTTATATCATAATTACTCACCGCGTCCTCTGGACTGGTCAGCGCGTTGTTGACCGGATGCACATTACCATTGATGGCACTAAGCAACCAAGCGCCAAGCCCAATGGTGGCGAATATAACGAGACTAATAATGAGGATCGGGAGAGCCCAGCGGGACGTATAACGGCGGCCGCCTGGTGGCGCGGTCGCAACAGGAATAGGCGGGTTACCTGGCGGCCCCGTGGGTATAACAACAGAAGCCGCTAACGGCGGCGCGGTACCACCAAAAAATCCACTACTAACCGGCGGTGTGCCGGTCGTGGGCGACAAATTTTGAACATCCCGAGGCGCACCTGGGGTGTTGTTGAACCCTCCACTATCCATAGTCTACTTTTTTGTCCCGGCTCGTCTCCCGAACGAGCTTATGCTTCGACTATTGCAATTTTACCACGTGATCCAAAACTATAACAATATAAGATAAACAATCACGATGGCCGTTACGGCGATGAGCAGCGACATAGCCACAATCTGTAGCAGTGTTCGATATATAGAGATACGTGACAGCGGGTTACGGCCGATCGAAATAAGGCTGCCATGGATGGCTCCGTAAATCAAAGTTACTAAAGCTACGATGGCAACTAATGCCACCAAAAAGCTAAAAATCGATTGGGTTGTCGAGACCGAATGGCCAGCAACCACCGACGCGAACGTGCCAACTTGCCCCAAAAAACCTTGCTCGGCACCAGATTGCGGCGTGGCGTAGCCGATAACTATAGCGACAGGAACCAAGCCAACGTAGATCTTTTTAATGGCGCCGGCTTTGTCGGCAACCTCACGAGTAGCCGTTCCGGCACTTGTGCTCGTAAAATCGCTTTGGGCAATGCCAACGGTGCGCATGCCGTTCCCGGCCTTCATGCCGACGCCACCAATGGGGGATACGGCAATTTGATCGCCAGTTTTAATATCACCGCCAAGGGTGCTAACCAGCACGTTTGTAGCGCCGCTGACCGCCACTTGCACTTTGTTGGCTGCGACATCAATTGCCAGTAACGACTGATCGGTCGGCACGGCCACCCCGACCAGCTGCTGGCTGTTAGCGGTGTTTGCAAGCGTGATGGTATCGGCGCCGTTGCCCTCGGCACTGACCAAACTGCCAGGCACAATACTACTGTCGGTGGTCGAAAACGAACGCGAAATATTTGCCAAGGCCAAAACGGTGCCGGCATTAATAAAGAGGCTAATGACTAGTGTTGCAATGAAAATTTTTCGCCACACTACCAGGTTAATTAAACATGAACGCTTCCAGGATTACAATCTTGCCTCGGGAGGAGTATACTTGCCAATAGAATATGGCAAAGAAGAAAAAACGTTCGAAAAAAACGGCTGAAAAAACCGCTCGCCATCAGTTACCCGAGGGTTTTTGGGGGCAGGCGGTTGCGATTGCGCTGATTGTTGCGGCCATTCTGTTGGTTATTGCTATGTTTGGCGGCGGCGGGGTGGTGCTGAACTGGCTGCTTGGCAAAGGTAACTCAGCACTCGGCTGGACAATGTTTGCCTTGCCTATTATTTGCATTTATCTTGCTATCGAGTTATTTCGTGTTGAGGGTAATCGTTTATCGGTACTGGTGCCCATCGCCACGGGTTTGTTTTTAGTGTGCGTGGCTGGTTTTTTGCAGCTTTTTGTGGCGCAGGTTACCGATGTCAACGCGGCAATAAGCGGCCAGGGCGGCGGTTTGGTTGGCCTGGCTTTGGACCGTTTTTTGCTGAAAATTCTTGACCCCAAGGTGACTGGGCTTATCTTGCTGGCGGCTGCTTTTATAACCAGCCTGTTTATCATACGTTTGTCGCCCGCTAGTTTATTTAAAGGAGTTGCCAGCCTCTTGAGGCGTGAACAATACGATGATTCAAAAAACCGCGAGATCGCCGAGCGAGCTGCGCTGTTAGACAAAAAAAGCTCCTCAATTGGCGAGCTAAAATTGAACGAGGGCGTGCCGACCATGCATTCTGACGGCAAAGCACAACGCCTCAGCACTTTCCGCAACAGCGTAGAAAAACCAGCGGACGATCAGCAAGGGGCACTGACCAGTGCCAGCGACCCTGATTGGCAAGCGCCCAGCGTTGAGTTACTCGAGAAAAAGCAAATGCCTGCTGACGCTGGCGATGTAAAGCGCAATGCCCAAATTATCAAAGACACGCTAGCCGAATTTGCGATTGATGTCGATATGGAGGGTGCCAACATCGGCCCGAAGGTAACGCAATACACACTCAAACCGCCAGCTGGGGTGAAGCTGACACGTATTACAGCGCTCGAGACCAACCTGTCGCTTAACCTGGCTGCTTCGGCAATTCGTATCGAAGCGCCCATCCCAGGTCAGCGCGCCGTCGGTATTGAAGTGCCGAACGTCAAAGCTGCCGATGTGCGCCTGCGTGGTATTATCAGCTCGGATAAATGGCAGATGGCCAGCTCGCCGCTGACGTTTGCTATCGGCCGTGATATCGCTGGTGATGCGGTGCTCGAGGAACTCGATCGCATGCCGCACTTAATGATTGCTGGTGCCACGGGTTCCGGTAAATCGGTTATGATCAATACCTTGCTGACCAGCCTCCTGTACCGTAACAACCCCAGCGAACTCAAGCTGATTTTGGTTGACCCGAAGCAGGTTGAGCTGGCGCCGTACAATGACATCCCGCACTTGTTGACGCCGGTCATCACCCAGCCCGAAAAATGCATCAGCGCCCTCAAATGGGCCACCACCGAAATGGATCGCCGCTACACACTACTGGCTGAAGAAAAGGTGCGCAACATCCGCGGCTACAACGAGCTCAAACGTCCGACAGGGGAGAGCATGCCCTACATTGTTATCGTGATTGACGAGCTGGCCGACCTGATGATGCTTGCCGCCCGCGATGTCGAAGCGCTGATCGTGCGCCTGGCGCAAAAAGCTCGCGCGGTTGGCATCCACCTGGTGCTTGCCACCCAGCGTCCGTCGGTTGATGTCATCACTGGCCTTATCAAGGCCAACGTGCCGGCGCGTATTGCCTTTACGGTAGCCAGCCAAGTGGACAGCCGCACCATTCTCGACCAAATGGGTGCCGAGAAATTGCTTGGCCAAGGTGACATGCTGCTGCTGACACCCACCTTTAACAAACCAAAACGTATCCAAGGCGCTTTTGTCAGCGACGAGGAAGTAATCAAAGTTGCCGATTA
>DATLVY010000054.1:0-4325 GCA_035576845.1 Candidatus Acidiferrum sp.
AAGGCTGATAAAAAACAGATACAAGAGATGGTGCGCATCATGCTTGGACTTCGAGATATTCCAAAGCCCGATGACTGTGCCGACGCGCTGGCAGCGGCGTTAACGCACGCGACCGCGTTCCGCCTGCCACGTTAAAAGCGCTGATGGGTGTACCAACAGCGCTTCCCTGGTTGTTACCCGGGGAATATTGCCCGGTAAATGTCTAGGAGTTCCGGCATTGGTGTAAGGCTACCGGTTAACCCTTCGACAGCGTAGGTAATACGGCCAATGGGGTGTGGATCTGCCGTCTTGCCGATTACCACAAAAATCTGGTTGTCAATCTCGATGATATCGCCCAGCAGAACTTCGTGCATGCCGACCGACATCAGGCTCATGTGAGCCGAGGGTAGCTGCTTAAGCATCTCGGTAATTGCCAGTATTGTAGGGCCAGGATTACGCTGTAGCTTCTGGTGATAGGCATTTGTGAAGCGCCACGTCACTTCGTGTTGCAACTGGTGGAGCAATTGCGCAACCTCGTATAAAGACAACTCGGCTTGATAATCCTTACCCTTGATTGCGCACCAGCCCTTTTGACCGCCTCGTTCATTCAGCGGGCACGATGTCCTGAACCGGACGGTAATATGTGTCCTCGAAACGCTTACTGCCGAACGCACGACCTCGGCCACAACGCCGTAATATACAATGTAGGGCAATCCAGCTTCGAGTTTGGCGTGAATCTCTGGTAGGTCTAAGCCATCGCAGACCGCCGACGGATCTATCAAACGACTTTGCAGATCAAACAGCGCCTGAACCGCTTCTGGCAGATCCTCTTTCCACAGTAACTCTGCGGCTGGTAGTGCGGCCGTCGAACCCATGAATGGTGCGAAAATGGGCGCAAGGTCTCGGTTTACTACGTAAGCCTCATGCACATCGTTGAGCCGGTGAAGCCCAAGTCGTACAATAAAATGCTCAGCCATGAAGCCGGGCTGCAGGGCTCGGGCAGCGGCAACATAAGCTTCGCAGAGCTCCAGCGCCAGGCTGCTTTCAGTCGCGCCCACCTCGATGAGGGCTACACCGCTTGGAGGGAACATAAACTTATCCTTTCTCGATATGAGGTACATCGACAAGCGTCGAAAACTAGACTGATTGTAACATTTTGGAAGCACTAGTCAATTTGTGGGTCCATGAGAAGTCGCTCCTTGTTGTCTCAAAAATGGTGTAAAGCACTTACCCTTATCCTGACGATCAGGGCAACGGGGAAAACTATAAACTACCCAGCAGCAAAAGATAAATAATGTCGTATGGTTGTGCGGCAAAAAGCACCGGGTTGCTTCCCGATGCTCGCGCTCTTACCCCCCAGACCTTAGGATATAACGTAGTGCTTTCTTGATTAGCCGTCCTTGCTGGATATCCGACACCCTAGCAAAAGCTCTTTTTAGAAAAGTATCATACGTATCGTCGCGTCGGTGAGCCGTTTCCTGATCGGAGATGAGCAAAATATAAGGCCCTTCAACCTGATCGCTGGCGTAAATCACCAACCCTCCCCACCACCACGCAACCTGGATTAGCCACTGACTTCGCTCTTGGTCCCACATAGGAAACCACAGCAGGCCGTTTTTTTCCTCTTCCGTGACGAAGGTCTCGTCTTTTTGTAAGAGTTGAAGACGCGCTTTAACTTTAGGGTCGGAAATAGGGAATATGTTTGTTTCTTCCATGAGCCCCCCGTTGTTGCTAAGGGATAACAACCTAGTTCGCCACTAGGCTACTAACACTATACTACATAGTTTACAAGCATGTATTAACATGCAAGTCTACCCGGGGGAGGCGTGTTTCTTGGGAGAGTATTCTCGAATGCCATGAGAGAATAGGTTAAATATAACCCGAGCCCCGTAAGGAGTCCGGAATGCAATATACTCCATGGTACCAGAGTTATCGTGCCCCAAAATACTCCGCCTCCAACACAGATTAAAATGCCGAGCGACCACAAGGTTACTCGGCACTTGTATCATTTCGTCTGGCTTTTACTGAGCAAAACTAAGGCAACGATCACATAAAGCGCATCGATATTGCTATGACCACGGCTAACCAAGCGGCGTACTTTTTTGCGCGTTTGGCGAGCCAACGATGCGTTTTTGCGCTGGTTCTTGGCCTGCCTATAGAGCAAGTTGTTATGGTTATCGGGTGGGGTCGTATATGAAACGAGCACGCCCCACATAACCGGCTCACCGCCCGAGGCTAACCCCTCCCAGCTATGGCCGAACAAACTATCCGGATCAGGTTGGGCGAAGCGCCCCTGGGATATGAGATTACTGATGGTCTCAACGTTCCAGCTTTTATTCTGCACGTCCGTCCCCTTTCTTTGTAGGCACAGATAATATCTATATAAACACCAAGGCTACGCGTGGTCAATAAAATAAAGTGGCAATTATCCCTTCACGCCATGCAGCATCAGGCGGAGTGCAACCCGAGCTCTGCAAGAGCCCGGCGTGTAACGTGCGGAATGGCGTGAAGGGATAATTGCCAATAAAGTTTACCCTTCCACCCCTGAGCCTCGTCAATCCAAAAAACATCCCTGTTTGAGACACCGCCCTATGGGCGGAACTCCCAGGTGATATTTTTTGGATTGCCACTCAGGGGTTGGAGGCCAGCAATAAAAACATCGCAGTGGCTTATGTTCAAACAGCTGGGCTGGTATACTTGGTACATGATTGCCCATCTATCCGGCCAGGTAGCCGAAAAAACCGAAAATGCCATTATCGTTGACGTTGGCGGCGTTGGTTACGAAGTGTTTGTGGCGGGGTACGAGCACGAGGCGGCGCATTACGGCGCGCCGATTAAGCTCTATACCTACTACCATGTGCGCGAGACGGCGCACGAGCTGTTTGGGTTTTCGAGCCTGACGGCTAAGCGGCTGTTTGAGCTGTTGATTTCGGTGTCGGGTGTTGGGCCAAAAATGGCGCTGGCGGTGCTGAATCTTGGTGAGGTCGAGGCGGTGCGCAGCGCGATTGCCCGGGCCGACAGCGCGTTTATCCAAAAAGCCAGCGGTGTCGGCAAGCGGCTGGCCGAGCGAATTACGGTGGATTTGAAAGACAAGGCGGGCTTGCCGGGTGCTAAGCCGGTGGAAGGTTTTGGCGCTGCAGCGGCTGGCTCGGGCGACGACGCACTGGATGCGCTGCTGATGCTAGGCTACAGTTTTGGCCAGGCGAGCGAAGCGCTCGGCAAAGTTGACGACAAGCTGCCGGTTGAGACACGACTCAAAGAAGCGCTAAAACTGCTATGATCGAGCGCATTGTCAACACCACCATCGACGACGCGCCGGCTGCACAGGAAGAACAGCTCGAAAACAGCCTGCGGCCGAAAGATTTTGCCAGCTACATCGGCCAGGAACGGCTTAAAACTAATTTAAAACTGGCGATTGATGCCGCCCGCAAGCGCGGCGAACCGGTTGACCACGTGCTGCTGTACGGCCCGCCGGGCCTCGGCAAAACCACCATGGCCACGGTGATCGCCAACGAAATGGGCGCCCAAATCCGCGTGACCTCTGGGCCAGTCATCGAGCGGGCGGGGGATTTGGCCAGTTTGCTGACCAACCTCAAAGACGGCGACATTTTGTTTATCGACGAAATCCACCGGCTCAACCGCACGGTCGAAGAGGTGCTGTACTCGGCCATGGAAGATTTTAAGCTCGACATTATGCTGGGCAAAGGTCCGTCCGCCCGCAGCTTGCGCCTGGATCTGCCCAAGTTTACGGTGATCGGCGCCACCACCCGCACCGGCAATTTGGCTGCGCCGTTGCGCGACCGTTTTGGTATGATCCATCGGTTGGAGTTTTATACACCAGATGAAATCGCGCGCATCATTCACCGCTCGGCCGACATCCTGGCAATCAAAGTTGACCCGAACGCCGCTACCGAACTAGCCAAGCGCTCCCGCCTGACCCCGCGCATCGCTAACCGCTTGCTCAAACGTGTGCGCGACTATGCCGATATTAACGGCGACGGTTTTATTGATCTGCCGATTGCCTACGGTGCGCTGAAACTGCTCGAAATTGACGGCCTCGGCCTCGACCCTGGCGATCGCCTGCTCCTGGGCGCCATCATCGACAACTTCCGCGGTGGCCCCGTCGGCGTCGAAACCCTGGCTGCCCTCACCGGCGACGAGCGCGCCACTATCGAAGATTTTTACGAGCCGTATTTAATGCAAATCGGCTTGCTGGAGCGCACCCCCCGCGGCCGTAAGGCGACACACAAAGCTTATCGTCATCTCGGCAAAAACTAGCTGTCGTAACCGGGCTGCACCAATCTGATCTACCCAGTTAAGCCGTTTTACTTTATAATAAAAAAGTT
>DATLVY010000055.1:0-2370 GCA_035576845.1 Candidatus Acidiferrum sp.
TGGTCGAAATTAACCTGGCTTCGCGTTTAATGCAGGGCGCTATCACGGCATATCAGGAGGCCACGACGCTGTACATGGTGCCGGTGACGCTGATTGGCGTGGCGATCTCGACTGCCGCTTTTCCTAAAATGACCGAGCGGATTGCGCACGGCGAAACGCAGCTTTTTAAAAAAGAACTGCAAACAATTTTGCGGGTGATTATCTGGCTGGCGTTGCCAGCAGTAGTGGTTACCTTCCTGACGCGCGGGTATCTGGTGAGCTTTCTTGAACCTAAAGGCGACCAAACCATGGCCGATATTTTAGGTGTGTTGGCGGTTGGCATTTTGTTCCGCTCGATTTACCAAATTGCTTCGCGCAGTTTCTACGCCCAGCAAGATACCCGCACACCGTTGTATATTTCGTTTTTTACGATTGGCCTAAACATTGCGCTGGCGGTGTGGTTTGTGGCTACCCTTGGTTTTGGTGTGTTTGGGTTGGCTGCAGCCCAGGCGGCCGTGGCGCTTGTAGAGGTAATGATTCTGTTTTCGATCATGTCTACCCGCATCCGCGGTATTTTTGACCTCGATTTTTTGCATGGCGTTGTTAAGATGATTACCGCTGCCGGTTTGATGTTTATTGTTACCTACGTCACGGTCAGCATTTTCTCGCTGCGCGTCACCGACACCAGCCTGTTTATTTCGGTGCCACGTTTTGGGCTTGTGGCGGCGGCTGGCCTCACCTCGTATCTGTTATTTAGCTGGATGCTTGGCCTTAAGGAAGCAACGCCGATTTTAAAACTGCTGCGCAAGGTGATGTTGGGTAACCTTGGTGCGCCGGAAGAGGGTTATGGACCAACAAAAGATTCGTAATTTTTGCATCATTGCGCATATCGACCATGGCAAGTCCACGCTGGCCGATCGCCTGCTCGAAATTACCGGCACTGTCGAAAAGCGCGACATGAAAGAGCAGCTGCTCGACCGCATGGATTTGGAGCGCGAAAAGGGAATTACTATCAAATTACAGCCGGTACGCATGGCATATAAAGGTTATGAGCTGAATTTGATTGATACCCCCGGCCATGTCGATTTTAGCTACGAGGTTTCGCGCAGCTTGGAGGCGTGCGAGTCAGCGCTGCTGGTCGTTGACGCCTCGCAGGGCATCCAGGCGCAGACGCTTGCTAATGTGTATTTGGCGTTGGCGGCTGATCTGACAATCATCCCGGTGCTCAACAAAATTGACCTACCAGCCGCCGAGCCAGAGCGTGTCGCAAAAGAAATCATCACTTTGCTTGGCTGCAAGCGCGAAGACATTTTGGAAGTTTCGGCTAAAACAGGGCAGGGTGTCGAGAAAGCTTTGCAGCGGATTATCGAGGTCGGCCCTCCCCCATCCGGCGCGCCAAGCCGGCCGCTTCGTGCACTGATTTTTGACTCGGTGTACGACGAATACCGCGGTGTTATTCTGTACGTGCGCATCGTTGATGGAGCCCTGGGCAAAAACCAGCCCATCCGCATGATGGCGACCGATTCTAACGGCCTGGCGCTGGAAGTTGGGCTGCTCAACCCAAATATGCAGCCAACCGAGCAGCTCAAAACAGGGCAGATTGGCTATATTGTTACCAATTTTAAATCGGTGGCGCAGGCGCGGGTTGGGGACACGGTTACGGTGGTAAACCAGCCAGCCGAGGCGCCATTGCCCGGCTATCAAGAGGTAAAACCGTTTGTGTATGCTGGCATCTTCCCTACTTCCAACGAGGATTACCCGGCGCTTAAGGACGCGCTTGAAAAGCTCAGCCTCAACGACGCGGCGCTGCGCTACACGCTCGAAAACAGCCAGGTGCTCGGCTTTGGTTTCCGGGCTGGCTTCTTGGGTTTGCTGCACATGGATATCGTGAAAGAGCGGCTGGAGCGCGAGTATAACCTGGAACTGATCGTTACCAATCCGTCGACCGACTACGAAGTGCGGCTGACGACGGGCGAAACCGTCACCATCCAAAACGCTGCCGATCTGCCTGACCCGTCGCGAATCAGCGAGATCCGCGAGCCGTGGATTAAAGGCGAAGTGGTGTGCCCAAAGCAATATGTCGGTGCGGTGATTCAGCTTATCATCCAGCAGCGCGGCGTGCAAAAAAACCTTGAGTATGTTGATGACCAGCTGTCGCTGATCGGTTTTGAGGCGCCGCTTGCCAACATGCTGACCAATTTTTACGACCAGCTTAAAAGCATTACTAGCGGTTATGGCTCGTTCAATTACGACATTGCGCGCTACCAGCCGGAAGATCTGGTGCGGCTAGACTTTTTGGTAGCGGGTGAGAAAATTGACAGCCTGGGAATTATGGTGCACCGCAGCGAATCGGCACGCATCGGCCGCGAGATGGTCGCCAAGCTGAAAGAA
>DATLVY010000056.1:0-16769 GCA_035576845.1 Candidatus Acidiferrum sp.
AGGGCGTTGTTAACGTCACTGGCACGAAAGGTAAGTTGTCGCAATCCCTGCTATCTGAGGTAGAGGTAACTATTACAGACGGCCAAGCCAGCGTCACCCGCAAATCGGACGAACAACTGGCGCGTGCCCAGCACGGCCTCATGCGCACCCTCATTAATAATATGGTTGTCGGCGTTAGCAAGGGTTTCGAAAAGAAGCTAGAGCTTAACGGTGTTGGGTACCGCGTCAATGGCGGCGGCCAGGCCATCAGCATGACGCTGGGCTTTTCGCACCCAGTTGAGTACAAGGCTCCAGAGGGCATCCAGCTGCAGGTGGAGAAAAATCTCATCACCGTTAGTGGTATTGACAAGCAAAAAGTTGGTCAGGTGGCAGCTGAAATCCGCGCCCTGAAAAAACCTGAGCCATACAAGGGTAAAGGTATCAAATATGTTGACGAACAGATTATTCGCAAAGCTGGTAAGACGGGAGCTAAGAAATAACCATGAATAAAGCAAAAAAACTACTTAATTTAGCCCTGCGCAAAGCACGCATCCGTGCGCGGGTTGTTGGCACAACCGAACGCCCCCGCCTGAGTGTGTTTATCAGCAACAAACATGTTAGTGCGCAGATTATCGATGACAGCCAGCATAAAACGCTGGTGAGTTCGACAACCACAACAACCAAGACCGCTAGCGGTAGTCTCAGCGCCAAGGCAGCCTGGGTTGGTGCTGATATTGCTAAAAAAGCTAAGGCCGCTAAAATCGTCCGGGTGGTACTCGATCGTGGCGGCCGTCAGTATAAGATCCGCCTCCAGGCGCTTGCCGATGCTGCACGTAAAGAAGGATTGGAGTTTTAAATGCCTCAAGATCAAAGACAACCTATGAACCGTGGCCCGCGCCGCCAAGAACGTATACAAATGCCGCGTGAAGAAAAAGTGTTTGAAGAACATGTCATTAACGTTGACCGTGTGGCACGTGTTGTCAAGGGCGGTCGTCGCTTCCGTTTTAAAGCGCTGGTTGCCGTGGGTGACCACAAATCCCGCGTTGGTGTTGGCGTCGCCAAGGGTAGCGATGTGCAATCAGCTGTCGCTAAAGCCACGGAGATTGCAAAAAAGAATCTGGTCACTATCCCGATAAAGCGCGAAACGCTTCCGCATGATGCAGAAGCCAAAATCGGCGGTAGTCGCGTGCTGCTGAAGCCAGCCTCTCCCGGTACCGGTGTTATTGCCGGCGGCGTAGTACGCTCTATCATCAGCCTCACTAATATCCATAACCTGCTTAGCAAATCTTTTGGCACAAATAAAGTCAATACCGCTTACGCAACCATAGATGCGCTACGCCAGTTAAAAGCCCCTGAAGCCTGGCTTAACCCACCGGCTAAAGTAGCCGCGAAGAAGGAGGAATAACATGAAGTTTCACGAGCTTAACGTAGAAGCACATAAGAGTCGCAAGCGTGTTGGGCGCGGTATTTCCGCCGGGCAAGGCAAAACCGCTGGCCGGGGCACCAAGGGTCAAAAGGCACGTACCGGCAAGAAAATCGGTGCAACGTTTATGGGTGGCCAGGGTCCCTTGGTTCAGCGTGTTCCTGTTTTGCGTGGGTTTAAGAGCCTTCACTCACCAGCCCAAGTTGTGTACACCGAACAGCTTTCGGCCTTTACGGGAAGAATCGCCGATAACCAAAGTATGTTTGAGGCTGGTCTGATTGGGACACCGTACTACGCAGTAAAGATCATTTTAAAAGGCGAGCTTACCGACAAGGTGACGGTTAAGGCGCAAGGCGCCTCTAAAGGTGCTGCTGCAGCAATAACCAGTGCGGGTGGAAGTTTTGAAAAGATGGCCGTCCCCCTGAAATCCAGCAGTAAATCCAAAACAGCCGAAGCCTAGTATAAGTACGATTGCAAAACACTAACGCCGCTAGATTATCTGGCGGCGTTAGTGTTTTGCATCAGCTTTCGGTTTTGCAGAGATAAAAGAGTAGGGTGATTATCCCTCGCCTCACGGAGCATATTGCGCGCTGAGTCTCTATATAGAGACTCAGGCTGCATTTCGTCTGATCCTCTATGAGGTGAGGGAATAGTCACCAAAAGTATGGGCAATTATCCCTCCACGCCATTCCGCACGTTACACGCCGGGCTCTTGCAGAGCTCGGGCTGCACTCCGCCTGATGCTGCATGGCGTGAAGGGATAATTGCCAAAGTATGTAATAGACAATCGCATAATTTAGTTGTATAATAATTACAGTTCCAGCACTGAACTGGAACTGTTTGTCGCCATGAAAGAGTGGAGTCAGAAATGATTATACCAAAACTTCAGGAGGTTCTGAGTGGGCTGCGTGAAGACCTCGCCGCTCAAAGCCCGGACAATTGTGATGCGATTCTTGAGGTCGTAACACCGTTTGTTACAGCCGTTCTGGAAGGCTCACAAGCCCTGCAAAGCTGGGGCGACGTAGGTTGCTTGATGGCAGTCGAGTGGGATTCCGGGGATATGGATAGAAAGTTGGCGGCCGTTAGCGAGCCCGATCCCGAGAGAAACATCATCGATCTTGTTATAGGCAGACTCACCGGAAAACGAGTCTGTCCTCCTACTCAGCGGATGCTCGGGGATCCGCCTTACGTTGCCGTATAAACTCATGAAATCCTCGCGAATTTCGATTTGCGAGGATTTTATTGTCAAATGGATATTCCGTTTGGGCAATATATGCTATGGTAGAGGGAGTAATTATTTTGTATGAACTGGAAAACTATCCTCAAATCCCTTAAGAGTCCCGACATGCAAAAGCGCGTACTAATCGTGCTTGGCCTTATTGTTGTGTACCGTTTTTTGGCGCATGTACCAGTACCTCTGGCGCAGCCGCAGCAACTACGTTCTGTTTTACAAAGCTTAATCACAAGCAGTGACCTCGGTGGGTTTGTTAATCTTCTTTCGGGAGGTGCACTTGTTAATCTGTCAATTGTGCTCGTGGGGCTATCACCTTATATTACCGCGTCTGTTATAACGCAGATGCTGACCAAGATTATTCCAAGTCTCGAGGAACTGCATAAAGATGGTGAATCTGGCCGCCGTAAAATCCAGCAATGGACGCGTATAATCACCGTTCCGCTAGCTGCCGTACAGGCGGTGATGATGATTTTTATTCTTCGTCAAACGGTACTTGCGGGTAACAGCGGAATTGACATTACCGCTGGAACAACGATTGCTCAATGGATTCTGATGGTTGTAGCTATTGCTGGCGGCTGTATTTTACTGATGTGGTTAGGCGAACTGGTGACCGAACAAGGTGTTGGCAACGGCATGTCGTTACTTATCGCGATTGGTATTATGTCTAATATTCCAAAATCATTGCAAACCGTCGTCGGGTCATTAACAACAGTGCCCAACGATGCGGCAAAGCTGCACATTTATCACTGGGCAACCATACCCATTAACGCCACAGCCTTGCTTGTTTCATCCGTTGTTATAATATTTGCACTGGCCGTACTTTACATTATGGTGAAACTTAATGAAGCGCAGCGAGTAATTTCAATTAGCTACGCTAAGCGAGTACAGGGTAATCGAGCCTATGGCGGCGTAACAAGCATCTTGCCGGTGAAGTTAATAACTGCCGGAGTTATCCCCGTTATTTTTGCGGTTGCCTTTCTGATGTTGCCGTCATTTGCTGGTCAGCTACTGCGAAGCTCTAAAACCGTCGGGTTACAGCAGCTCGGTACTAACTTATCGACCTGGTTTCAGATTCCAAGCTCGACCACTTTCGCCTCTGGCAGCCTAACGACGCTAATTTATCCCGCCCTATACTTTTTATTGGTTGTCGGCTTTACTTACTTCTACACAAGCATTGTATTTAACGCCAACGAGATTGCCGAGAATTTGCAGAAGCAGGGTGGTTTTATAGCCAACATTCGCCCAGGTCAACAAACCGAAAAGTATTTAACTCGAGTTGTAAACCGTTTAACTCTTTTTGGCTCATTGGCCCTGGGTATTATCGCCGTACTGCCGTTTATTAGCGAGTTTATTTTGGCAAAGTTCGGTATTCAGGCTCAGAATCTGGCTATCGGTGGTACGGGGCTGCTTATTATGATCTCAGTAGCACTCGAAACGCTTCGTCAGATCAACTCTCGAGCTCTTATGGTCACCTACGATCAAGATTATTAGATATTGACTGCTGCGGACGAGTGACGTATGCTGTTTGTAACAGCCTGCTGATATGCAGTTTTATTTAGAAACGCTTTACAAGCTGCCAAACTGTCTGTATAATCAACAGTAGTAATTTATGGTCAGCAGCAAAAGCAAAGAGGTAATTAAGATCACCGGGTACGTTACATTAGCGAGACCCGACGGACACTTTGATGTTAAGCTGGAAAATGGCCATACAATCGACGGGTACGTATCTGGTAACATGCGACGGCATTTCATCCGACTCGTACAAGGCGATTGGGTTGAAGTTGAATTGACGCCTTACGACCTTACGAAAGGCAGGATCATCTTCCGCCACAACGAACAACCTAAAAAGGATATAACGGGAGACAGTAGACGTGTCAAAAGTCCATCCGAGCGTTAACCCACTCTGTGATAGCTGCTATATTACCCGCACTAAGGGTGGTGTTTTAGCAATTCGCTGCAAACGAAACCCAAAGCATAAGCAAAGGCAGGGGAATTAAATGGCACGTATTGCTGGTGTCACAGTCCCAACCGATAAACAGGTGCAGGTGGCCTTGACTTACGTGTATGGTATTGGCTTGCACTCATCACAGCAAATTCTTCAAGCATGCGGTATTGACGGAATTACTAGGGTTAAGGATTTAACCGAAGCGCAGCTTATAAAGATCCGCGACGAGATTGCTGCGCATTACACTGTTGAAGGTGAACTACAGCGCGTTGTTACCTCTAATATTAAGCGCCTGAAAGATATCAATGCGTACCGTGGTTTACGACATAAGGCTAACTTACCAACCCGTGGACAGCGAACACGTACCAATGCTCGAACTCGCCGAGGTGTTAAGCATACCGTCGGTGGCACACAACGTAAGGCTCCATCAAAGACCTAAGGCAGGAAATAATTATGGCAGAAGTAAAAGCAGCATCAAAAAAGAAGTCTAAACGCTCGGTACCAAGCGGCCAGTTGCATATTCAGGCAACCTTCAATAACACTCTAATTGCGTACACTGATAAGAAAGGCGAAGTTATTGCCACTTCCAGTGCTGGCGCCTGTGGCTTCACTGGCTCCAAAAAGGGTACAGCATATGCTGCACAGGTGGCTAGCGAGAAGGCGGGCACAATTGCTAAGCAAGCCCATGGTATGACGACTGTCGACGTGTTTGTTAAGGGGATTGGCCTTGGCCGGGACTCGGCTATCCGTGCTCTCAATAACCTCGGCATCACCGTTGATAGCATTAAAGATGTGACCGGGCTACCTCATGGTGGCGTCCGACCACGCAAAGCGAGGAGAGCATAACATGGCTAGAGACACTTCGGCAATTGTTAAGCAAAGCCGCCGCGAGGGTTATGCACTGCACCCCAAGGCCCCAAAGATTATGGTCAAAAAAAGCGGTATTCCTGGCCAACACGCCCATTCACGACAAGGAAAGGTCAGTCTGTATGCCACACAACTACGCGAAAAACAAAAAGTTCGACGCCTTTATGGCTTACTTGAGCGGCAGTTCGCAAAATTAATGCAAGAAGCCAGTCGCAGTAAAGGCCAGTCTGGCCAGATCCTGCTGCAAATGCTGGAGCGCCGTCTTGACAATGCGGTTTACCGTGCTGGTTTTGCCCCAAGTCGTCGGGCTGCGCGACAGCTTGTTAGCCACGGCCACTTCCTGCTCAATGGTCGCCGAGTTGATATTCCATCCATACGAGTAGATGTCGGCGATGCGATTGTTGTTCGCCCACACAGCATTAAAACCGCTTACTTCGGCACCCTTGATGATATCGTTAAAGACTCTAGCCAGCCGCAGCTTAGCTGGTTGAAGAGTAATTCAAAAAAGTTTTCTATTGAAATTACTGGTTTGCCGCGTCGAGACGAGGCCGAACCAGACATAGAAGAACAATTAATAGTTGAGTATTACTCACGCTAGAAGGAGATAAATACGTGTCTAATAAAGTCATCCACAATCCAACGCTTGCCCGTATCGAAGACCACTCTGATACCAGTGCAACGTTTTATATTGAGCCACTCCATACCGGTTATGGTATGACACTGGGGAACAGCCTTCGCCGGGTGCTGCTATCGTCTATAACTGGTGCCGCCGTGGTTGCTTTTAAAATCGAAGGTGCAACTCACGAATTCACCACCATTCCTGGCGTCAAAGAAGACGTAGTTGAAATTATGCTAAACCTTAAAAAGGTACATTTTATAAGCCACACCGATGAACCTGTGATGGTTCGGCTTGAAAAAAATGGCGCTGGCATTGTGTCTGCAGCCGATATCAAACTATCCGCAGACCTTGAGGTTGTTAATCCTGAGGCCGCTATTGCTACCATCGACGACCCGAAGACGAAATTTATTATGGATATTGTGGTTGAATCTGGACGCAACTACCGCACTATTGAAGAGTCGACCGAAAAACGCCTGCATAGCGACATGATTGCTATGGATGCCGCCTTTAGCCCAGTGCAGCGTGTTCGTTACAAAGTAGAAAGCGCTCGTGTTGGTCAGATTACTGATCTTAACCGCCTGATTTTGACAATCGATACTAATGGCTCGATGAAACCAAAGGATGCTTTTGAGGAAGCCGCTGCTATCTTGATCAACCAATACACGGCCCTGGCAGGATCAACACGCATCGAGGCAGGCGCAAGCATCGGCTCAAAAATGCATGGTGACGACGCATCGGAACTGATGACCCCTATCGAAGACCTCAATCTATCGGCCCGCACTACAAACGCGCTCATTAATAACGAAATTCGTACTATTAAGGACCTGGTGACTCTGACCGACAGTGAACTGCGCGAGCTGAAGGGCTTTGGCAATAAGGCGCTCGACGAAGTTAAGGACAAACTAGCGGAGATGGAGCTTTAAACCATGCATCGCCACGGATACCAAGGTAGAAAACTCGGTCGCGAACGCGATCAACGCCACGCGCTTATAAAAGGCCTGGCTACCTCATTGTTTACCTACGGGAAAATCGAGACGACACTGCCCAAAGCCAAAGAGCTTATGCCATACGCCGAGGTGCTCATTACTAAAGCTAAGGCCGGTAGCTTGCACGATCGTCGCCAGGTCATCAGCAGTCTCGATAGCCTCGCTGCCGCCCACAAGCTGGTTGATGAAATTGCGCCAAAACTTTCAGGACGGACAAGCGGTCACTTACGGTTAACTCATACTCGCCTGCGTGTGGGGGATAATACCCAGATGGCAAGTGTTGCTTTTGTTGATGATATCAAGTCTACCGTCACTGCGACGACAGATAAGACCAAGGAGTCGCAATAATGTTAGCTAAAAAAACTTTTACTCTTAAAACTGCCGAGATTTCTCGCGAGTGGATCGTATTTGATGCAGCTCAAGCGCCGCTTGGTCGTATCGCCACTGCCGCGGCCCAGCAATTAATTGGTAAGCATAAGCCAACTTATACTGCCCATGTTGACAATGGAAATTACGTTATTGTCATCAACGCTGCTAGGTTGGTGGTAACCGGCAACAATAAAGCTACTGATAAAATGTACTATCACTACAGCGGCTACCCGGGTGGTCTGAAGGCTAAAAGCCTGCAGGATGTGGTGGCGAGTGACCCCGGCAAGGCGATTGTTGCAGCAGTGCGTGGTATGTTACCAAAAAATAAACTGCAGAGTGAACGTCTGAAGCGTTTAAAGGTTTATGCAGGCGAAACCCACAACCATGAAGCTCAAAAGCCGACCCTAGTCCAACTAAATCGGAGTCATAAATAGTGGCAAAGAATGAATATTTTTACGGTCTTGGTCGGCGCAAAGCGGCAACGGCGCGGGCACGACTTATGAACGGCAAAGGAAACGTTGTTGTCAATGACAAAAAATCTAATGAATATTTTGCTGATAACCAGGCGTTTTTAGAAGAGCTGGTGCAGCCACTTACTCTGATCGGCAAAGATAAAGCCTACGATGTCAGTATCGTTGTTAGCGGCGGTGGCCACTCGGGCCAAGTCGATGCCATCAAATTGGCTATTAGCAATGCGCTCAGCGCTATGAATGACGACCTACGTTCTACCCTTAAAAAAGCCGGCCTCCTCAAGCGTGATCCGCGCGAAAAAGAATCCAAGAAGTATGGTTTACGCAAGAGCCATAAGAAAGAGCAATTCTCGAAGCGCTAGTGCCGCGCCTAACCTGGCACTAAGGATAATCATGACTGACCGTCCTCAAGTAGAGCACCTCCTCATAAAGGAGGTGTTTTACTTTGTATGGTATAATATGGATCTGATCGTTGTATATAGTGTCTGCCCGGATGGCAAGATGAGTGGTACTGAAGCAGACCTTGAAGAGTGGAAAGCTGAATCTCCCATGTGGACTAATGTTCGTTTGCGAACATTCGGAACGTACGCAATGATACTTCAAGCTGCCATTGAAAACATGCGCGCCATTGCTTGGACGCATGCGAGGTTTGGCACAAAGCTGCAACCAGAAGAAGCAAAGGCAGCATACGATGCCGTTAAGGCTCGTGTGGATAAGGTTTGGGATAGGTGGTATGAAACAAACCGTGCCCTTGCGTGGACAAAGGAAATACGGGTAGAAGACCACCTCGCTTATGCCAAGCAAGCAACAGAAAGGGCCATCAGAGCTCGGCGTCGATGCCAGGCGCTGTTCGAGCAAGCATTTCCGTCGCTTAAAGATACAGAGTTCTGGCCGCCTGCAGTCAAAAATGGGTTCAGCTCGTACTGAGCCCATTTTTATCTAATAAAGCATGTGGGGAACTATTCTCACACCACCATCAGCAATTCTTAAATGGCGAGCACCTATGACACAATCAGGCCCGAGGGATAATGCCTTTATAAGTCGAGTATCTATCAGCGCAGAACTCGGCATAATGATGCTGTTCCCAAAACAAATCTATAGCGTCATGGGAAGCCTCGGCACAATTATCGATTCGTTGCCGAAGTACGCGATGTTAGAAGAGGTTCTTTATCGGAAGGGCGCCGAGAAATGGACGCTGCCCGAAAAAGCCAGAAGCTGCTTGACGTTTGGCCTGGTCCATATTGCCATGCTGGTAGTGCCGCTTGCTTTCGCTGTAATGTTGATACTGCTTGGAGTGGTTTGCATGGCCGCGTATTCGGCAGGGGCATACCGTCGAGGAAGCTCTCTGTGCCTCGGCCACGTTCCACACGGCATATAACAAGCTCACCATACGAAACCTACAGAAAGGTACGCTCGCACAGAGCTTTACCTGTTTGTACGGAGCAGTACTAATGCGGGAATTTAATATTTGCCTGTATTGGTATTTTATCTTACAATAAGTACACGGCGACACTTATTACCAAGTACCACAAATACAAATAGGAGTTTTGCATGATATTTCGGCGCAAGAAGGTATCGTGGCCTGTATATACGAGCAAAGTACTCAAGCAGCGACCAAGCCTAATGTACCGACAACGACCGATTCTCGATGATTTCACCCGCCAACTGACGGGTGCTTGGATGGCGTTTGCCAGTGTGAATTCTGATTTCAGAGGCTACCTGACTTGTTCCTGTGGCGCAGGATTCCACCATCAAGCGCAAGGTGTACATCCAGCCGAGTGATGAGCAGCGAATCCTTTATAACTACGTCGCCAATGTTTTACTGGATAAAATTTATAATCGCTCCATCGTACCGCTTGACGAGCCGATCAACCTCGTCGCTTCACGCCGCGAGACTAATAAATTCCTTAATAAAGAGTTTGAAAGCTACCTCAGCCAACAAGTCTCACAAAACCACCAGGCGCACATCACAGTTACTATCAAGACGCCCGCGCAAGAGAAAGGCTTGCAAGTTGTTGACTGCGTGAGCTGGGCAATTTTTCGGGGTATGGAACACGGCGACGACAGTTACCGGGCTATTTTAAAGCGAGTGATCGTTGAGGAGGCACCATTATTCCCATAAAAGGCATGATAAAACCCTGGACGCTTTGTTGAGGAACCTACGGAGCCTCACGTACAGGGAATTTACTTATCAATCTCTAGTATAGACGATTGTACGTACTTGTCAATGCAAGTACGTACATGTATGTATTGTACCCACAAACACCTTGCAGTCTTGTGGGTAGTTTAAGTATCTTTCATTATCTTTGAACACAACAATAAATCAAGCCCCGCATCGATATTAAAACTGCGCTTGCACTCCTCAATCAGCAGAGCTACTCTCGGAGTATTGCAGAGATCCTGCATGTACTCTCAGACAGAAAGAGGTAGCCCATGCCACAAACCGAGTCCCAAGAAATCGTTGCCCTTCGTAAACAGATGCGCGCTGGCCGTACCCCGCTGCTCGAAGCAGTCCGTGAAGCTTACCCAGGTTATCTGCTGGCCCGCAAAGCCTACAACCGCAAGCATGAGGAGGTCAGAGAACAGCTCGGCCTGCTCAATGCCACATTCGCTACCAGCATCAAGAAGCTGCGCGAGTCATCGCGCAATACTGCTGACAGCGGCGAAGGCATGATCGTGCTGTACGAGACGATGATGCAGCAGGCCGAAGCCGTGGCTGCGTTTATCAAAAAGGAGCTGCCGGGACTGCGGAAACTGTTTGAGCCGGTCGGCAAGCTGCACACAGCATACCAGGGCACCATTGACGCCTACAACGCATACATGGCCCAATGGGTTGGTAAACTGCCCGATGGTGATTTATCTGGCAGGGCGCTGGAGCTCGTCCAGACTGAGATCGAGAAGTCTTTGCGTTAGTCGTGGATGAAACCCAGATCATCGCCGCCATTCAACGCCTGCATGAGCAGCTGCTGACATTGCCAGATACCACACTTTGCTTGATCGAGGAAGTCTACCCAGATTTCGATGATCCTGATTGTGGCCCCCAAGCTTACCTGGCACTCATCGAGGAGGAGATCCGCCGCGTCGAACAGGAGCTTATCCTCAATACAACCGACGACAAGGAGCCGCTGCAACGGTTACGCAAGATGCTGCTGGAATGTGCTCTGACGTTGCGTCGCGCTGGCGTTTAACGGGCTTATGCCCGTTGCCTTGGCAGATTTATGCTGCCAAGGCTTTTTTACTGGGTTCTCGTGGTTGAGTAGTAGGGGTCATTACAGAAAATAGCTTTTCCTACTGCAAGCACTTTTTTAATGCCACCTCATGATGTATAAGTGCAGAAGCCCGCACCCACGAAAATCAAATGCCTAGAAACCAATAGCCTATACTCCAGGGGGACAGATCATTATTTGACCTAATATGCATTAAATGCTACTATTTATATGCATCAATTGATATGCTTTTTGAAGTTAATAGATGCATTTATTGTGCTACCAGCTTGAGTAGCGCGATTATCGTACCTTCGTGAAGGGGAATTTACATGTCAACATCACCAGACGAGAAACTTATCTCGATTGGAAAAACAGTCCTGGCCATTTATCGCCATCCGGATAGCTGGAAAGGCGGGGAAGGCTCACGGGCTGGCAGCATGGTGCTAAAGGTAGAGGAGATCAGAGTTGGCGGCGATGCTTTCGTCAGTAAGTTTGACTCTGATATCAACGCGAAAGCAATCTTGGCCTGGGCAGCTTCAGTTGGAATAAAGCCATTCCAGTTGACCCTGACAAGAGAGCAGAACAAAGCACCATATGTCGTTGTCCCGAACCAGTACTTTACTAACGATGTGCTGCCTCATCTCCAAGCCTTGACAAAACCGGATCAGCCCGATGACACGCTCGTCTCGATTGACGAGCAGGCAGTTCTCGCGCTTCTCATCAGTGACCAACAAGAGATCGCTGTCGTCAAAACAGACGATATTACCTACAGTAAACACCCTGATGGCGGCAAACGTGTCGATGTTCATTTCCTGATAGCAGTCGGCTACGTGCGCGACAAGGCGAAGCTAGGTATTCAGGTCAACATCGAGGGTGATGCCGCGCCTTTCTTGCAGACCGTACTTCCGACACCTGTTGCGCTCGCTGATTTACTCTTTCCTCGTATCCTCGATGTCAATCGCGACGCACCTGATGCGGTCGGTAATATTATCGCCCGCCTGATACGCGAAATCGATCAAGAGGAGACTGCCCAAAGTCGTCCGCCAGTGTTGAAGTAATCCGAAAGGATATACCATGCGGGTCAAGGTAGACCATTCGGGCATCTTTGCCAACGCGGTTATGCGGGCAGTGGAAGCCACGGAGAAACAGCACGGTATCCACTTACTGTTCGGCTCGATGTCGAGCAGACAGGAGCCAGGCTACAACTTCGGAGTGGACATTGCTGTGTTCCACAACCTAACGGAGCAACAGGCTGGAACTGTTAAAGGTATACTGGTGGAGAATGGTGTTCCCGACAAGTTGATTACTGTTTGGTAGTGAGCAAAAGGCTCCCGTCATTGCGATGGGAGTCTTTCTATATTGGGATAGTACCTTTAATCAAAAGACTGCAAACTCGTCAGAACGCAAATAACAAAAATGCTGTTATAAGTGCAGCTCCGAGCAAGTATCACCCTTCATCCACAAGCGCCTGCCGACCTCGCTTCCGCTCCTCAATCCACGCTTCAAGATCGCGCCTGGCGATCCTGTAGCCACGCTTGCCTATGGGGATGGCTGGCAGTTTATCTCGCTCTACCCAGTTTCTTACGGTACGCTCGCTAACCTTATATGTTTGCGCGACTTCCTGCACGGTCAATATTTCGTCTTGCATCGGCCCCCGTCCTCTGTTTTATGCATACGTTTATCTGGTAGTTGGAGCGGGATATGTCTAATGACTATCCCGCTCTTTTTCTTTTATCCAAAACCGGTGAGCATATTAGATTCTTTCAGGGTGCGATGGTATACTACAAAATATGAAAGATAGGATTTTAACGGGCCTGCGGGCTAATGGTGAATTCCACCTCGGCAATTACCTGGGTGCTATTTTGCCGATGGTTGAGCTGCAGCGCAGATACGCGGGCGCATATTTTGTTAACATGTTTGTGCCGGATCTGCACAGCTTTACGACGCCCATCGACCATAGCAAGTTGTATCGGCAGACGATTGATAACCTGAAATTATTTGTGGCAGCGGGGCTGGATATTAATAACGTCGACACATTTATCTACCGCCAAAGCTTCGTGCCGGCGCACAGTGAGTTGGCTTGGATTTTAGATTGTTTTACGGGGTTTGGTGAGCTAAGCCGGATGACTCAGTTTAAGGACAAGTCGTCAGAAATGGGCCCGGATGAGAATGTTTCTGCCGGTCTTTTTAACTACCCAGTCCTCATGGCTGCCGATATCCTCCTGTACGAGGCTGCCTACGTGCCGGTAGGCGACGACCAGCGCCAACACCTGGAGCTGACGCGAGATCTAGCGCTGCGCCTGAACCATAAATTCAAGCAAGAGCTATTTATTCCGCCGGCCGACTGGAACGGGCAGCTCAAGTTTGCCCAGCGCGACAGCGGTGTACGTGTTCGCAGCCTGCGTAATCCCGAAAAAAAGATGAGCAAGTCAGTCAGCGATCCGTCGGGTACGATTATGCTCAGCGACGACCCTGCTGAGGCAGCCAAAAAAGTGATGCGCGCCGAAACCGACAGCTTTGGCGAAATCCAATTTGATTTTGCCAAGCGCCCTGGCATCAGTAACCTGCTGCAAATGCTGGCACTGCTGGGTGGACAGTCGCAGGAGGACGTCAACAGCCAGTGGGCAGGCAAAACTAGCTATGGCGACCTCAAGTCGGCCGCTGCCGACAGGGTCCAAGCGTTTTTGGCCGGCCTGCAAACTAAGCTAGCCAATGTTGATGAGGTTAAACTGCTAGCCAAACTTGAACACGACGAAGCTATGATGCGCAAAATTGCTAATAAAACATTGCTGCGGGTGCAACAGGCGGTTGGCTTGCGCAATTTAAGCTAAAATAAGCCGGATCACGCAGCATCATGCAATCTTACTGGCTTCAGGCTGACGTAACAGCCAAACGACTAGATATATTTTTGGCTAGCGCTATACCCGAGTACACGCGCAGCTTTTGGCAGAAAGCATGCGAGCGCGGGCAGGTGCGTGTCGAAGGTGCGGTGCAGAAACCAAGCTACCACCTAAAAAATGGTGAATCGGTTATTGTAGAGCTGCCCGACAAACCTGATTTTAGCAGCCAAACTCTGCCGATTCTGTATGAGGATGCTGACGTGCTGGTCATCGATAAGCCGGCTGGCATGCTGACCCATGCCAAGGGTCCCATCAGTGATGAGTTCACGGTGGCTGATTTTGTGCGCCGCTATACCACTGACGGTTTGGATACGAACCGTCCGGGCATCGTCCACCGGCTGGACCGGGGCACCTCTGGCGTCATCATCGCCGCTAAAACAGCTGCAGCCAAGCGCTGGCTGCAAAAACAATTCTCCCAGCGCAAGGTTAAAAAGACTTACACTGCGTTGGTGCAAGGCCATCCCGAGCAGCCAACGGCCTTATTGCAGCTACCGATTGGCCGCAACCCGCGCCAGCCCCAAACCTTTCAGGTCAGTGCCAGTGGTAAACCCGCCGAAACGACTTACGAAACTATTCACAGCTATCCGCACCATACGCTGCTCGCCATGCGGCCATTAACGGGCCGGACACACCAGTTGCGCGTGCATGCTGCGTACATCAAGCATCCCATTGTGGGCGACATTGTCTACGGAAAGCCAGACAACATACTTACCCGGCCATTTTTGCATGCGAGCAGCCTCGAAATAACGCTGCCATCGCGCGAGCGCAAAGTTTTTACGGCGCCGCTGCCAGCTGATTTGCAAACGTATCTAAAAACGGTGGAGTGATGTTTAACGGCTTGCTTATTCACCCGGCAACTGGTGCGGCGCTTGAAGCATATGCGCAAAATCCGCCGCATGCCCTTTTGCTGATCGGCCCGACGCATATCGGCAAACTAACCTTAGCCAAGGCCTGGGCAAAGCAGGTAGCCAACGGGTCCGTCGCCCAAATTATAGAGCCAGACGAAAAGGGCAGTATTGGCATCGAAACTATTCGCGAGCTGTACCAAGCCGCTCGCAGTAAAAGCCGGGGCAGCCAAGCCATTATTATTGACCATGCCGAAACGATGGGCGTGGAAGCCCAAAATGCTTTGCTGAAATTGCTAGAAGAACCTCGGCCTGGGCTTTGCTTTATTCTGACCTCGCCGCACCTAAACGCCTTGCTGCCGACAATTGTGTCGCGCATTCAACAGGTGAGGGTACGGCCGCTAGCTGCCGAAGCGCTCCAAGCCTGGTTGCCTGCTTTGGCCGGCAAAGACCAGCTATTGTTTATTGCCCAAGGCCGGCCAGCCTTACTGGCTGCACTTTCATCTGGCGCCGAGGCCTTTCAAGCGCTGCGCAATACGATGCAGCGCGCCAAGGATCTGCTCGCAGCCAAGCCTTACGAGCGCTTTGCACAGGTGGGACGTATCGCGGCCGATCGTAACGAGTGTATTGCTCTTCTGGAGGCTATGCTGCAAATCACTAGCCTGCAACTAACCAAAAACCAGCAAACCGACCGCTGGCTGCAGATTAGCGAAGCACTAGAGTCCGCATTACTCGCCCTAAGCCGCAACGCAAACGCCAAAGCGCAGCTGTTAAAGCTTTTCGCTGCCTACTAATTTGCTATACTAAAAGGGATTATGTATTCACTACTACTGCTGGCCGCCTTTGCAGCACTTACCATCAGAATATTGTATCGGCCGGTCGACCAGGCCGACTTAGTTATCTCATCTAAGCTTGGTGATAAGTTAGAGCGGCTGTGGGAGATTGCGCACGATAGCATCCGCGAGCAACACTATTTGCGCGCTGAAAAAGCCCTGCTGACTATTCTGCGCGTTGATGAGCGTAACGCCACTGCCTACAACCGACTCGGTATTTTATACGCCAAGCAGCGTGCCTACCAAAACGCCATCGAGTGTTTTGAGATTGCCCAAAGTTTGGAGCCAAGCGCTTCCAGCCTGCATAATGTCGGGCTCATTTACTACGAAACCGGCAAATTCGACCGCGCGGCACTGGCTTTTGAGCAAGCCATCGAGCTAGAAAGCGGTCTGGCTGCCCGCTATATCGCCTATGCCAAAGTGCAAGAAAAACTAGGCAATGGCAAAAAAATGATCGAGGCGCTCGAAAAGGCGGTGGAAATTGAACCCAACATACAGTCACTATCTATTCTAGCTGATGCGTACGAACGAGGCGGCGACCCAATTTTATCCGCTGCCATCCGCGAGAAAATTGAAAAAATGACCAAGTCGCCTGTGCCAGACAAGAAAATCCATCAGCCTCGCCGGGTGGTGATGTAGATACCGTTATGAACCTATGCCGCGATCGTTGCGCCGTGTGGGTAGTAACAAGTACAATGTCCTTATGAAGAAAGAAGTTGTCACTATACAGGGCCTCGCTAAACCACCCAGCCCCTTTAATCATGTCGTAAAAGCTGGTGGTTTTTTGTTTCTTTCTAGCCAGTTGTCTGTCGACCTCCATACGCACACGCTTCTTGAAGGAACAGTCGCAGGACAGACCAGGCAGTCTTTAGAGAACATCAAATTTCTTCTCGAATCTTGTGGCTCAAGCCTGGACGATGTCGTCAAAGTTGTGGTGTACATGAAAGACGTGGCGAAATTCCAAGAAATGAACCAGGTATATCGGGAATACTTTAAGGACGGTGAGGAACCTGCCCGTGTCGCTATTCAAGCACGCTCACCCCTACCTAATATTGATATCGAGATTGAGGCGGTCGCAGTAGTGGCGGGTAAG
>DATLVY010000057.1:0-2535 GCA_035576845.1 Candidatus Acidiferrum sp.
TCGATACCGCTGCTGATTTGGCCGTTGGCGACTTCGGTGGTCGCCTCCATAAAATGTGAGGCCGACGACATAATGGCCGCCTGCGCTTGGCCGTTAAAAAATACCAGCGGGCCGCCGGTACCCTGAAGATCAAAACTTTGCTTGGCAAACAGTGTGTCGTAGCTTAAGTGATACGGGGTTTGTGGGAAGTTGCTAAAATCCGGAAAGCGCTGGGTGTTGGGCGCAGCATTTTGGTACGAATCGATAAACAGCACCACCGGCTTGCCAATGTAAGCGCGAATCGCACCGCCGCGCTGGCCAACCGATGCCAGGTAGCTAAACGAGGTTTCTTGATATGGGCCAACACCATCCCTGCCGCTCGTGGTCGCAATTGAACCGGGTGCGTGCGGCGTACGCCCGCTAAAAGTAAAGCCCGGATTTGTAAATCGGATCGTGTAAGTGCCATTTGCACTAACGGTAACTGTTGCGGAGGATTGAGGACCAGGCAAGGCAGGCAGACTCGCCTGCAACACATTAGGTGCCAGCCGCGGCCTCAGGCTAGCCTCAGTAAACAGAGTAATAATACAAAGTGCAACTACAATAATCGCCATGAGGCTAATGCTAAAATGGTGAGCTCGGTTTTTCATTATAATGATAAAAATTAGTATACCACTTCAACAGAGGAGCACGCAGCCGCATTATTCATAAAAACATAAGCATGATGTTTACATGCAATAGTGCGTGGTACAATAAATAAAGTTTATGGATCCCAACAAGCATCCCAACAGCGGCCACCGGCCGAGAAGTATCGACGGTTTTGTGACGCCTGGGCATCGCCCAGTGCCTAAAACAACGCCCAGCGAAACTGTGGTGCAGTACCCGGAAGCTCCTGCTGCCGCGGTTGAAAGCGAACCGCAAAAGCCGCTGCCAGCCAGGGCCGACCCGCTCGACTTATCCCTGCCCGAGTCTCCAAAGCCCAGCCGCCGTTTCAGACTGTTTGGCAAACGTCGGCGGCCCGGTCGGGATAAACTGCAACGTCACTCCATCCGCAAACGTATCATTGTTGCGGTCGTGATAGTCTTGCTGGTGGCTCTGCTTGGTGCGGGCGGTTATTTTGGATGGAAAATTCTGAGTAATGCCAGCAAAGTTTTTCGCGGCAACGTGCTCGGGGCAATTACCAGTGCCGTCACGCCCGATAAGCCATTGCAAATTGACCAGTACGGCAACACCAACATACTGGTGCTTGGTACGTCGGAAAGCGACCCGGCCCACCCGGCTGCCCAGCTAACCGATTCGATGATGATCGTCAGCTTTAACCAAACCAACCACAACGCCTTTTTGCTAAGCGTGCCTCGTGATTTGTGGGTGCAATATGCCGCGCCGTGTTCGGTCGGCTATCAGGGAAAGATTAACGCCGCCTACGAATGTGCCCTCAACAACGCCGACGGCAGCAATAACGGCGACGAAACTAAAGCCGAAAATACCGTTGCCCAAACGGTGGGTAATGCTTTTGGTATAAATATCGCCTACGTCGCACATCTAAACTTGGCGGTAGTGCAAAAGGCGGTCGATGCGGTCGGCGGCGTCGACATTGTGATTAACAGCCCTGACCCGCGCGGCATTTTAGACCGCAACTTCGATTGGCGCTGCCAATATAAGTGCTACTTGGTCAAATATCCCAATGGTCCGGCGCACCTGGATGGTACCCATGCCATGTGGCTGGCTCAAGCTCGTAACGACTCGGGGGGTTATGGTTTGCCGCGCAGCAACTTCGACCGCGAGGACAACCAGCGTAAAATCGCTATCGCTGCCGAGCAAAAGGCACTGAGTGTTGGCTTTTTGACCAACCCGGTTAAAATTTCTAACTTGCTGGATGCGCTGGGCGATAATGTCCATACTACCATTGACGCCTCGTATATTAAGTCGTTTGTTGATGCTGCCAAAAATGTGCCGACGAGCAATATCACCTCCATTGATATTCTTGATAGCGCCCCGGGCGTGTTAACCACCGGCATGGTGGGCGGCCAAAGTATTGTGCAACCATCTGCCGGGCTGCTGAGCTACAGCGCTTTGCAGGCCTTTGTCCAAAGGTTGCTGGCGGGTCACGCGGGTCTTATCCAGGAGGCTGCTAAAGTTGACGTGTTGAACGGCAGCGGCGTGAGCGGTGCGGCTGGGCAAGAGGCGACCACTTTGCAGCAAGCGGGTTTCACGATCGGCAACATCGCTTCAGCGCCAGACACCTACAGCAGCACCGATAAGTATACGTTGTACGACCTCAGCAAAGGCAGCAAACCCAACACGTTGGCCGCGTTGCAGAAACAACTGAACGTTATTGCTTCTAAAGCGGCTTTGCCGGCTGGTATCAGCAGCAGTGCTCAATTTGTTGTCATCCTGGGCAAACCGGCCGCAACTGCAACCAGCAGCACAAGTAACTAATCCGAAAATCTGTTAAAATAAGCCCATGATTACCTATTTTCAAGCGATTGTCATCGGCCTGTTCCAGGGCGTCACCGAACTCTTCCCCATTTCCAGCCTGGGCCATTCAGTACTGATTGC
>DATLVY010000058.1:0-5846 GCA_035576845.1 Candidatus Acidiferrum sp.
AGGCGATATGACGTCCCGTTTCACTGGCGATAAACCGCGCATCGCTAGCCTGGCCCGGCACAAAGAACTTACCATAGGTTAGGGGTTGGTTTTTTGTCATGATCTCCCTCATTCATGGAAGGGCTGAAGCCCATTTGACTAATCACCGTTGCGAGCTCGTGCTTGGGGCACGAGACCACGTGGGTAAACTCTCTACGAAATTCCATATCATTGGCCAATGCCTGTGCCGTCCGACCCGAATCCTCAACCAAAAGCAGGTTCCACGGGTTGTCGCCTGATGGAAGTGCTGCTATATGCCGACACTCCCGATCCGTCACACCACCGCCGTTAAAAGCGATGTGTAGCGAGCGGTGCTGCGCTTCGTTGCGCAACAGCTCCATATAGTCCAGGCTAATTCGCCACTCGTCGTCCCAGGTTAGCCTTGGCTTGTCGGTCGAGAATTGAAGCATCAGGCAAATCGGGCAGCGATTGTCGACCACGGTATAGTAGGGATCTTGCGGGTTATTTTCAACCATAAGAAATCCGCCATACAGCGTCAAGTCGTTGATGGTGGGGACAAGACCGATTGTCCGCGCCGGCGCCTTCATATCTGCTAGACACATCAGGACTTCCATCACGCCTGGCTTGGGCTTAGTGAGTCCATAACCATGCGCAGGACAGTGTACATTGAATGTGTCGCATACCGGACAGAGGCCCGGGAGGGGCCGGTCAATAGCCATAGTTGCACCGGCAAGAACCGCAGCGTCGCAGTTGGGGCCTCCAAGCGCTTCGGCTAGGAAGCGCCCAACGTTTAGCCCTTGGCTATCGCCCATAAGAGCGGCACCGCCAGTTACGCGTATGGTACATTCCCGTGGTGATGCGGCGAGCCGCACTAGGTCGCGGCGTGACAAGGCCTCGTTCTTAACGTCGCTGAGTGATGCGTGTCGGAGCACTGTCCCAGGCAGATGTGATATTCTGGCCTGACGAAACATGCTCGTCTCCTCTCAATTGTTTGAATATGTGTTGTTCTACGTGCAACAGAACTGGCAGAAAGTAGCCAGTCCATATAAGGTGCATTTTACAATGTTTTAAATAATTTTACAAGTTAAATTAAAGGCGGTTATCCTTTCGCTCCATTCCGCACGTTACATGCCGCCTGATGCTGTATGGTACGAAGGGATAATTGCCAAATTAAATACAAAACAACGTAGCTTTTTTAAACAAAAAAAGCTGCTAGCAACACCAAGGCATTGCTAGCAGCATCCCAACCTACGCTCCTTTTGCGGCAATGTGATAGCCTTTACCTTCGAAGCCTTGCTTGTTCACAAGGATCGTCAGCTCCTGCATGGCACCGCTGCCAAAACTATACGTGCCGATAGGAATCGAACCAGAGTCGAGACTCACATCCTCGCTTTGGTTCAAATCTGCGCCGACAACAGTGCGAGGGTCAAGCGTGACGACTAAATGGTCGTTACCGTTATCAGCAATCGATAGGTCGGCAGTGCCATACGGGGTGTTGCTGCCAATGGTAATGTGCACCGTGCCCTTCAGTGGATACTGTGTTGGGGGGATTATGTTGCTGGTAAAATGTATGCTGTTTGTGAGCAAGCCAAAAAGCAAGGCAATACTCGCAATGACAACCAAACTCCAAAAGAACCTGCGTTTCAAAAAAGTACCTCCATTGTTGGCCAGCCGGAGCTGCCAATCGGGACTACAACGATAAACCTATCCACAGTATAAACTATATGGGGTAATATCGCAGGGCAATTATCCCTTCACGCCATTCCGCGCGTTGCACGCCGGGCTCTTACAGGGCCTCGGGCTGCACTTCGCCTGATGCTGCATGGCGTGAAGGGGGATAATTGCCTATCGCAGTACTTTTGCCAAGGTGCGGTACAATATTTTAATATGACCATTGCCGAAATTACCCAAAAAATACTCAACTCACCCAAATATAGCGCGCTGGATAGCCGGGTGGTCGAGAGGGTGGTTGCCGAAAGCGTCCGTCGTTACGGCCTCAAACGCGCCCAACACGAGGCCAAACGTGTACTGCACCAAGTGTGGGGAGTTTACTTTGGCGAGCTAAAACCAGCAAAATTGCGGGATGCCGACCTGGACTCGCTCCTGCAGTTGCACCAATCGACCAGGGAGCGCTTGCCGTTTTTACGTGATTTTTATGAGCAAATTTTTACTATCACTGGTCAGCCGAGTACAATTGTCGATTATGCGTGTGGGTTGAATCCATTAGCATTTTACCATCTCGGTTATGATTACCCAGGCCACTACCAGGCGTTGGATATCGATCACTTTACGGTTGACTTATTGAACCAGCAGTTTCAAAAACTCGGCGTTGCTAACCGTTTTAACGCTAGGCCGGGCGATTTATTGCTCGACAAGCCCATTAAAGCTGACATCGCCCTGTTATTAAAGGTTTTACCGCCGCTCGAACTCCAGCGCAAGGGTGCCAGCCGAGACATTTTACAAAAACAAAACAGCCGCTTTACGGTTGTCAGTTATCCACTAAAGAGTATTTCTGGCTATGAAAAGGGTATGGGTGATTTTTACCGCCAGCAATTTTATGCCGCGATCCAGGATCAGGGCATGAAGGTGACAGAATTGCCGTTTGCTAACGAACTTGTTTTTGTTATCGATAAGCACGAGTCTAGCCCGCCAGGGGTAGATGTGCTAAAATAAGCAAGTTACGCGTTATTGGCGGATGTAGCTCAGTGGTTAGAGCGCTGGATTGTGGCTCCGGAGGCCGTGGGTTCGAGACCCATCATTCGCCCCATATTTAAGGACCCTGACTCGTGTAGGGTCCTTAAATATGGGATAAGTATAGTGAAAGCCAGCCAAAATATTTTTGACGACCCCATTGCTTAATAGAAATATCTAACAATTGTCAAACTTTTAAGACGATAAATATTTGACATATAAAAACTATATGATAAAATTATACAGTTAACTTTTGTTGTACATAAGAAAGATGGTGCGTAATGAATACGGGGATTTGGCCGTGCGGTAGCAGGCCGCCTGCTAGTATGAATGTTAGTGATTCGCTACTCGAGGAGTGGCAGTTGAATTGGCGTCTTTACCATCGCGAGGTTGGCACCTTGGAGAGACCGCTTGAGCTTGAGTTTAACGGCTTGTCTAACCTGGAAAATGAGATCACGCGCCTCGTGTGGGGGATGAACTCACTTTACTTTTTGGTTAATGTTGGTGGGCTCAAGCTTATCCGTTGCGCTCCGGAGAGGGGATTGAAAATAACCGCTTCCGAAGCTGAGTGGATTGGGGGTATTAGTAACCCCCCTCGTAGATTGCGCATGGTTTACCCAGGTGGCTTTGACGATGGTCGAGGCTGGCCAACGATTCAGGAGGCCTTGCTCCCTCAAAACCTGCGTCAATTGCCAAACTTGGGTCTTGTCTAGCCCATACTCATTTCTTTGTACAAAAACTGCGTCTCTGGCGCAGTTTTTGCTTTTTGGCAATAGCTAGCTCCCATATCCTCTTGCTACTGCACGAAACATATATTTATCAATACCTTTGGGTAATAAAAAGGGACATGCCGTGGATATCCACGAGATGCCCTTTCAAAACTAGCGGCGCTGTTGCAAACGCTCGATCTCTTCGAACGAGAGCCAGCGGCACCAGTCGTTCTGCGGGGTGGTCAGACCCCAGAAGCTGCCCATCACCCATGCAGCATCAAGTAACAGTAGAAATAGAAACGGAGCTTGTGCAAGTCCTTCGACCTGGTAGCCGAAGATCCCTGCAACGATAATACCGCCGAGCCCCATCACTAAACTCGCCAAACAGTAAGTTCGGTGAGTTGTCCTCTCTCGGGGGAACTGGCCGAGTCGGTCGGCCAAAAGCATTATTAAAGTTGTCATATTCACTCCTAGTCACTATCGTTCAACAAATTGAGCCGGTTGCTCTATCTGTATTAATATATGATAACAAGTTTTTGGTAAATAGTCAATAGAAGCCGTCAAGATAATCGACTATTTTCTTAATAATTTGCGCAAAACCACTTTTCGTTTATGATGAGAGTATGGCTCAAATAAAAGTTGCAATTATCGAAGACGACCCTCTGATTTCCCAAATGTACCGCATGAAGTTCGAGCTGGAGAATTTTGAGGTACAAACGGCGGCCAACGGCAAGCTTGGCGTGGCGCTGGTTAAAGAAATGCAGCCCGATATTATTTTGCTTGACCTGCGTATGCCAGAAATGTCGGGTGCCGAGGCGCTGGCCGAAATCCGCAAGCATGACTGGGGCAAACACATCCCCGTGCTAGTGCTGACTAACATTGGCGAAGAAGAAGCGCCGGCCGAACTAAAAAATTTAAACATTCATTCATACATCGTTAAGGCCGACCTGACACCGCGGCAGGTCGTGATACGTGCCAAACAGGCGCTAGGGATCGAGACCGAGGAAGTTTAGCTGCTGGCCGAGCGTCGGGCGGCCTGAATAACATTCTCAAAAAGAGCACATACCGTTAGCGGGCCGACACCGCCTTTTACGGGGGTTATGGTGAGGTCGCTGCGCTCGCGGGCGCTGCTTGATACATCACCAACCAAGCCATTTTTATCGGTAGCGACACCGGCATCAACGACCACTGCACCGGGCTTTATCATGTCGCTGGTGATGAGTTCTGGTTTGCCGGCGGCGCTGACAATGACGTCGGCTGCCCGCAAAGTGCCTGCAAAATCAGCCGTCGAACGGTCGGCGATTTCGACATCCAAGCCAGAATTGCGCCACATTTTCGCCAGCGGCGAGCCAACCAGGCGGCCTTTGCCAACAATGATAATACGCTTGCCCTTTAGCTCGATGTTATACCCGGCCAGTAACCAGTTGATCGCCATCGGCGTGGCCGGGTCGAAAGCGGGATTTTTTCCAAGCCCGTCGACATCTTTTTGTGGCGAGACCGTGTTGACGATGTCGTCAGTTTGGGCGGGGTCGGGGATGGGCAGCTGCACAATAATGCCGTGTACGCTTGTGTCGGCGTTAAGTTTTTTGATAAGTTCAATAGCCGTGGTTTGTCCGGTCTCGTGCACGTCGACCTCAACCAAAATATCTTCACCGTAGTGCCGTTTAAGGCGCATGTAGGCATCAACCACCGGCGCAGGATTCGTGCGCACAATGGCCAGCTTTGGTATTATTTTGGCAGCTTGCCGCAGCGCCCGCACTTCACGCGCCTGCCGCTCCTTAATAAAACCAGCTAGCTCCAAGCCGTTTAGTATTCGCATAGTAGATTTATTTTACTATGATTTATCAGCTTTGGCTAGATTTGGTAATTTGACCTTTAAGTTAAAGTATGATTATATGAAAATATATTGGCACTGCCGATAGAAAGTTTGCTTTACAGATAGGAGGCTCAATGAAGTCGATTGATGACTTGCGTAGGCATTTTGATGCGTATTATCCTGGCGCCACAGGCTGCCACTACAGGTTTCATGAGTTTATCCATATAGTAGCGCACTACCAAACGGGCCAAGAGGCCTATGCGGCTTACGCTTTGCTTGAACTCCGTCGCCAGCATAAGGCGCTTGACACGGCCGAGTTGACGACGGTACTCATAAACCTGTTTGGTTTTGATGCTGAGACGGCATTGCAGGTAACAGTTGAAGGTGTCTACGCCTTAGCGGCGAGAGATCTCATGTCCGCGAATATGGTAGAAACTACTGAGTTGTCACTGTCACCGGCCTTTGATGCCGACTTAGCGGGAGTTTTGGAGGCGGCTAAGCTATACGCCAGTAATCAACCCAACACACTCACCGACGTCCAGCGACCCTTACACCCTCCGGCATGGACTTCACGACCAGCCTGGATGGACCAAGCCTTCCAAGAGAAGCTGAGGATGGGCTAGCTGATA
>DATLVY010000059.1:0-10710 GCA_035576845.1 Candidatus Acidiferrum sp.
TTTGGCAATTAGCATTGGTCGGGTCTAAGCCATTTGGGCACAGCGCCAGATCATCGACGCTCAAAAGTGAATCGATGGCCACGATCGAACCAGCAACCAGCGCAGCGAAAATCACCAAACCGAATAAAAGCTTTAATAACATACAATTTATTGTAACGCAAAACACAATTTTACGCCGCTTTGGGTGTGATTTTGTATATAGGCAGCAGATGTGCTATGCTGAGCGAAAATTTCAACTGTGAAATTTTGTACAAATTCAGAAGGAGTTTTTTATGGCGCTGTCCATCGGCCCCACCGAAATTACGGCAACGGCACTCAATAACGTAGTGAGAACTTTCAGGCTACTCGCCCATGATGCGGGGTGGGAAGTCACAAAATACTTATTGAATGAGGAGCAAGGGGTACGCATGTACGATACCGACGTCAAGATCGGCGGCCGGCAAAGGTCCAAGTCCTACACGGCCAAAACCTTGGCTCAGCTGGGTATGCTTTCGGGTGGTGGTCAGACCTACTGGCTCGACCAGGAGATGTACGCTATCTTCAAAGGTTTATACCAAGCCCTTGGCAACCGCGCTGCGCTGCAGGCGGTAGCGAATGCGCCTTCGTTATATGTGTTGTTACGCCTGTGGGTGCAGCGCCCCAAAGGCGATTCCGAAAAACTGGCCATCGCCGCTCAAGTTAAGCAACAGCTCAACATTGACGACGAACTGGCCAGCCTCAACTCAGTGCAGGTGGCGCTCGGCCTACAATCACCGACGATTACTAAGGCATTGGAGTTTGCCCGGCAACACCAGATCATCGGGAGGCTGATCATAGGCAATGGGTATTGTTTCTGCTGCGACGTTGCAGAAAAGGAAATCTATCGCCATATTTACGCCGAGCACCTCTTTCCCAATGACGGCCCGATTGTTGCAGAGGCGGCAGCAAAGTACTTTTTACTACTCTGCCAGCGGATGACCGATTCGCTGGCTACGCAGCAATAAGGGTTCGAACCCTGCGAGCGTCATGGTTACCAAACTATGGCGCTCGTTTTTTAGTAGCAGCAACAATAAACTCAGCTGCACGCACAATCTCATCTGATGTTGTTGAAGCGCCCAGGCTGAGGCGCAGGCTGCCCTGGCGGGCTGACTCGTCCAGACCAATGGCTTTTAGCACCTGCGACGGCTGCTGTTTATTGGCAGCGCAAGCAGCGCCGGTGGCGACTTGGATGCCTTGCTCGTCAAGCTGCATCAGCAACCGCTCGCCGTCCAGGCCAGGCCACGAGACATGCAGCACGTTTGGCAAACGCTTTTTTAGGTTACCATTTACCAGCATATCAGGACACGCGGCCACCAACCGCCGCTGCAGTTCGTCGCGCAGGGCGGCCAGTTTAATGTTGGATTCTTTGCGGTTTTGCTGCACCAGGTCCAGCGCGGCCGCCAGCCCCACAATTCCTGGTACGTTTTCGGTGCCGCTGCGCAGGCCGGACTCTTGCCCGCCGCCTTCAATATACGGCACAAGCTGCAGCCCACCGCGCACAAACAACGCGCCGGTTTGCTTGGGGCCATAGATTTTACCGCCGTTGATGGTCAGCAAATCGACACCCAGCTGGGCAACGTGTAAATCCAAATGCCCAGCGGCCTGGCTGGCGTCGGTATGCAAATACAGGGGTAATGCATTGCCGCTTTTTTGCCGCTGGGCGCGAACTTCAGCGATAAGTGCCGCGATCTCTTCGACCGGCTGGATGGTGCCGATTTCGCTGTTGGCATAGTCAACGCTCACCAGCACCGCTTGTTCGCCAATGGCCTGGCGCAGTTTTTCGAGCTGCACCGCACCCGTTGACCAGACGCCGACAACCTCGTGGTTGTAGCACGAAGCCACCGCCTGCGTGGCGACATGGTCCACCGCGCAGGTGATAACTTTGGCGTGCCCAAACCGCTGCATCACCCCATGCAGGGCAATGTTAATCGCCTCGGTAGCGCCTGCCGTGAAGATAATTTCGGCCGGTTTAGCGCCCAGCCAATGCGCCACCCGCGCCCGGGCATCCTCGACCGCCGCCCGCACGGCCCGACCCGCCAGATACGGGCTGGATGGATTATAAAACTGGTCCGTAAAATACGGCAGCATCGCCGCCAGCACTCGCTCGTCAACCGGCGTCGCCGCCGCGTAGTCTAAATAAATCTTCAAGATACTCCTATTTTAGCAGCAAAACTTTTTCGTAGAAAAAAGTCTACAAAAGAAAAGCAGCAGGCGCCGAGGCAGCCAGCTGCTAACACACCCTATTTGGCTTGGCACTCTTGCTGTACCTGCTTAATTTGGGTATCGCTTAGGCTCAGCAACCGAAGGGTTTCCACGAAAATGACCTGATAATCGGACAGTCGGTAGTGCACACGGTCCCCTTCACCATCTAAAGGTTTCACCTTAACAATGACCCCCCCTTCGAATTGTAATTGAAGCGCAACCGCCGTCGAGGCCTGGGTAAGCCCTATAGCATTCACAAGTCGCCGCTGCCCCACTGATTTTTTTTGGCTAACAAGAAAGCTAACGATATCAAGAGATCTTCTACGCTGTAATGCCTTGTAATATCGCCCTAACTTGTCAACTCGTTCGGCCTGGTTCATCGGCGGAAATTCTTCGGGGTTAGCGCACAAAACACCGAAGACATGCACAAAAGCCAAGGTGATCATTTTTGCCGCCGACCGGCCAAGAACCCATCCAGTCAAAGACGGTTCAACCAGATTAGTTTTACGCATTTCTCTAAGATAAAAGCCGACATTACTTTCATCACCATTGATAATATCGGCCAGATCCCATCTAGACACCCCGTGGCGACGGGCCAAGATTTCTAAAATTATCAGCCTATTCGGATGCCCTAGGTGAAGAATGCGTTTGGCGTGCATACGATATTCAGCCGAAGTAAGACCCGCGTCCAGGATTGAGCTATTCATGTGATACTCCTTGGATGTAGGCATGGGCACAAAATCTATGGCTTTGCGGCCCAATGCGATAAAGTTACGATACCGTTTTCAGTATGCTGTATCAGCGTAGATTCTGTTAGAAACTTTGTCAAATGTCGGACTACATGTAAAGCGGGCTGCCGATTTCTCAACCAGTAGCCCGCGATTCTATTCTTTCGTTTTTGGGTTGATCAGCTCGTTGATCGCATCAGCTTTCATACCGATGTCGAAAAGCAGCTTAACCAACAGTGGCGTGTGGTCCTTTAGGGTGTAGACAATGCGACTCTCCCCCTTTCGACGTCTCTTCGTTGGCACACCCCCAACAATACCTCCCGCCATGAGCTTAGCTATCGCCACAGAGAGGGACGACTGTTCAAGGCAAACGGACGCTTGCAATTCTATCCGTCCAATAGGCCCGGAAGAGTTACGGAGCGTTTGAAGGATGTCAACAGAGTTTGGTTGTCGCAGCAGGGATAAAACACGTAGACTAACATGCTGGGATTCCCGTAACAATACAATCAAGGAACTGCGCCTTGGTGCGCCAAAGACTACCCTGAAAGCCGCCATCAAAACCGCAGGGGCTTTCACAGCAACTGTATAGCGATATCTTATGGACCATGTCCGAGTAACTAAGCCTGACACCGTTAGCAGCAACAGGTCAGCCTGTACAGACTTTGCCTGAAGCGCTCGACTGACTGCTTCGACCGTCGCCTCCGGATTCTCCGCCAAAAACGCAAGCAACCTACAGCGCTTTGCCGAAGCCAAGACGCCAAAAATGTTTATAGCGCACTCAATGAGACGTTCCTCGCTGAGCTCAGGATTGAGGATGTCAAAATCCCCCGGTTTTTTGTCAAGCAATTCTTAACCTCCAGTAAGCCTCTGAGCTTACCCTACGTACATACTCGTACAATTTTACTTTACCAGTAAAACTTGTAGAGGCAACAAACGACAAAAAGTACAGTGGGCCGTTGAAGTGGCCCACTGTTGTGTGTGCGCTACTCCTGCTCGCACCACATCTGTTTAATTTGCGTGTCCCCTACACCCAGCAGCCTCAAGGTTTCAACCAGAATCGGTCGGGGATCGATAACCGTATAACATATGCGGTCACCCTCTGACCATCCCGGTACCTTTGCAGTTGCAATAACTCCGGCCCTGTTTTGCCACCGAAGACACTGAGCTAATGTTCCTTGTGTCACTCCGGTTTGCGCAGCCAAAAGGGTCTGACCAATTCCGCCCGTTGTTTGAGCGAGAAGGTTCGCGACAGCAACCGCAGTACCGCTTCGGAGTCCCCGATAATAAAACGCCAAGGCCTCGATCCGCTTTACTGAATCCATCAGCGGAATGTCTTCCGGGTTAACTGAAAGCTTCCCAAAAACATGGGAGAAAGCTGCTGCAACTATCTCGGGGCCCATTTGATACAAGCCCCATCCCCCCGACAGCGGCTCAACCAAACAACCATCGCGAAGCTTTGTAGTATGGAAAGAGACATTGCTCACATTGCCTTTCACAACATCAGTCAGCTTTTCCAACTTCAGCCTAGGCTCTAGAGCCAAACTCGCTAGAATTTTTAATCTAATCGGTTGCGCCAGAAGACCAAAAATGAGCTTGGACCGTTTGAGATACTCGGCCGCCGTGAGGCCTGGCGCGAGGACAGTATTCTTAATAGATCCTTGCATATTAGCAACACCCCCTGAACAAAGCATGGACAACCTATTGCCCACGCTATACAAAAAAGTTACTGTACCATTTGGTACAACTATTTTATCGTAAACTTTGTTGGTAGTTTTGTCAAAGATGCATCAAGAGAAAAGTGCGGCCACCGTAAAAAGTAGCCGCACCGATATCTGCTCCAGTTATGCATAAAGGCTTCGTAATAGGCTGAGGATCTCCGGCGTTGAAAGACCAAAGACAGCTTTGAGAAGCTCAGCCAAAAAACTAAGATACGAGGGCAGCAGCGTGCGTATGCCAAGCCCGCGCAGCCAAACGCCTCTTAGCTCTAGCTTGTTGTCACGAGCAGAAAATGTTTTATAACCCCGCTCGAGCAACTGCCTAAGCTGACGAGAAGTGATTGTCTGCTCCTTGCAGCGGGCCGCATGATAAATCGCTTTAACCGCCACGTCAGACGATAGCACGTCCAGGTAACCAACAAAAACACCATCTCTGGGCAAGATTATATCGCCTGCCGTAATCATGACTAACGGCGCTTCTCCCTGCTGCTTCATGTCGAACAGATCAAAAAATGCACGGGACAAGGTGAGCTCGGCATCGGCGCTCAACTGGTACTCGCCGGAAGCCCCGCAGCTTACCGCGCCACACGCCACAAACTGTTGCAATAGCCGTTCGGCTTGGTCTTTTGGAAGTACAGCTTCTTCTGCGAGCACATCCAGTGACACGCACCGATCTGTGCCACTGCGGTACTTCCCGGCAACCAAAGCGCGGATAATACGCAGGTTATTGTAGCCTGCATAAGCCGTAAATTGAGCGGCCAGTACGCCAAACTTTTCAGCAGGCACATCAGTCTCTGTCATCAACTCTCCAATTCTGCGACACATCAAAACAAGGTGTGGCGGAAATCGCCACCAAGCCCTAGTTTTTGAAGGTTCACTCGAACTAGCCGATTATATACTGGGCGTTTGGGCATGTCAAAGTCACCGCACGCCAGTGTATACTAGTACTGTCCATCACCTTCTCTGAGAGTAGTGAAAGGAAGTGCAAAAGAAGATGGTCGAACCTAACGTAGGCCAACCACTTGAAAGGCGTTCGGTTACCCTAGCCGAATCTTTGCTCGGGGTACTTTTTGGCGGCTCGCTTTTTTACTCGATTGAAACCATATTTGTTTGGCTGGCCAGCTGGCCGTCACCAAGCGTGGTTGCCGCAATAGTCCAGGGGTTTGTTGGCGCAATCTTTAGCCTGCTGAGTCTCATCATTTTTGGGACATCTCTGTCGCTGGCTATCACAGAATGGCGCAGACTCCCGCATAGCGAGGCGTGTGGCCTTTGGCTTGTGGCAGCCGGCTCGTTGACCGCTTGTGTATTACCGTGGGGTGAGTACGCCAAAACTGGCGGGTGGACCTTACCTTATCTCGTGCAGTTGGTAGCGCCCGTCGGGGTAGTATGGTTATACGTCGTACGCCTTGCCCCTCTGGTTATATTCACCGTCCTGGTGCTTATCGCAGGTATCGATGAAATGCGAGTACGCGCTTCCAATGCGAACCGGCCAGCTCGGTAAATGGGTAGCCGCTAGTCGGCCAAGAGCGTTCGCAAACAGCCTGCAAGCTGTCAAAGAACGCTCTCTTTAATGTAACGGAGCAGCTTGGTTACTCGCGATTGTTTGGCGCGTCAGGGGATCCAGTTGATAAATTTCTTTAGTGGTACGCTCGTAATACAGGCGCATGGCAAGCAGCAGATTACGCAATTCCGCGCCTTCGATCACCGCGTACGGCTGTCCATCCTGAACCTTTAACACACCATTCGGATGGATTTCGTAGCGGGTGGTCACACCTTGGGGCTTACCATCTTTATCCGACCACTCTTCGTACCATATCCAGGTATCGTTATCGAAGTAAAAGAATTCGCGGATATGGCCAGCCGGGACCGGGCCAAATATCTCGGCGCCAACTTTGGACTCCATACGAATAAGGTCGCGTTTATTATACTTGCTGCGCGGCACCCCTTCGCCGGTCACCGGGTCGTTACCAACAACTAGTTTGGCGGCTTCCGTCCAAAAGCTCATAAAGGAATTCCTGATGAATTTGGCTGCCCGACTACTTCACTGGCCTGCGGGCCCAAGAACCATGCCCGGTTAGCATCAACTAAACGGCAAATATTAAGCATCTGCACGATAGTTTCTTTATCGGATAATTCGGGGTTGGTAACCACAGCTGGCGCGGGCGCCGCCGTTGCAAGGGCAGGTGGATTGGACGCTTGGTTTGGCCCAACCTGGTTGATATCGGAGTGGACTGGTTCCATAGCTTGTTCTTAAGCCCTATTATATCGCAATTTTATGGATAGCGCACGCGCCATCGGTTGGGTCTTTTTGGAACGGCTCATCTTCCCGATGTAACCGGAGCACGCTGTTTGCGCGCAGAGGAGCCTGGAAAAAAGACCCAACCGATGGCGCGTGTGTTGCATTTTCATATTGCAAACAAGTATCGGGCATTTTGGGTGGTCGCTTTACCGATCTCCTCGACACTCTGCTGCCGGAGTTCGGCCAAAAATTCAGCCACCAGCCGCACGTTGGCTGGCTCGTTGATACGACCGCGCAGCGGGTGCGGGGTTAAAAATGGGGCATCGGTTTCGAGCAGCAGACGGTCGAGCGGGATGTTTTTGGCGACATCGCGCTGCCACTTATTTTTGGTGAAGGTGACAATACCGTTTTGGCCGATGTAGAGGCCGCGCGCCAGGGCTTTGTCGAGGTTGTCTTGCGTGTCGGTAAAGCTGTGCAGCACACCGCGGATGTTTTGATAGCTGTCAAAGATTGGCCAAAAATCGTCGAAGGCATCGCGTACATGAAAGATGAGCGGCAGGTTATGGGCGAGCGCCAGTTCGATTTGGGCACGCAGGGCTTGTTGCTGGGCTGCCGGGTCGGCATGATCGTAATGGTAGTCGAGGCCGCATTCGCCGATGGCGATAATTTTGTCCGCCAAGAAGCCTTGAGCCTCGTCATTCCAAATTTTATCCTGCTCAAACACCCGTCCTACGGCCGGAACTCGCGATACAAAATTTGGAGTGCCACTCACGGCTCCCCCAGCGTTATCACCAACTTTCAGCAACCCCCTAAAAACAGCTAGAGCAGCATCCTCATCCACCGCCTCATGCGGATGCAAGCCAATACTCGCCCAGCAGTTCGGCCGGTTTTGCACAAACTGAGCCGCAGCAACACTGTCGGCCACGGTGGTGCCGACACAAATCATGCTGGTCACACCGTTTTCGGCAGCGTGGGTAATCATGTCGTCAGGGTTGGGATGTTCGGCGCGCAGCCACATACCGCCCATCGGGCTGGCATCAATAAACGCCGGGTCGGCATCTTGGATATGGCAGTGGCTATCCGTGAGCTGGAGCATCGGGCGCAGGCACCTGCTTGCCGTTTTTTGGGTCGGGGGTATGCTGGTAAATTTTTGGGAAGAGCACGCCGTTAAACTTGGTCAGGGTTTCTTTGGCAAAAATTTTAGTGATAACTTCGCTGCTGGTGGGCAAAAACGGCCATAATAGCTCGGCAATTTGGCGCAGGCCCGAGACACATTCGGCCAGTACCTCCTGCACGCGCTGGTTATCACCCTTTTTGGCCAGATCCCACGGCTGGACTTCTTGCAGATACACATTTAGCTCGCGCACCATGGTCCAAATATAATTGAGCGCACGGTCGAACTGGAAGTTACCCATGTCGGTATGAAAGCTGCCGGTGTCGTGGCGGCCCCTGGGCACTTCGCCGATGACGCCATCTTGGTAACGCTCAATCATGCTAGCCACGCGCTGCACCAGGTTGCCGAGTTCGTTGGCCAGCTCGTTGTTGTAGGCAGTTTCGAATTTTTCCCAGGTAAAATCACCATCGTCGGTAGTTGGGATGTGGCGCAAAAAGTAGTAGCGGAAGGCATCAACGCCGTAGCCGTTCATAACCTCCAGCGGGTCGATAACATTGCCGATGCTTTTGCTCATTTTGGTGCCGCTGGCCAGCACGTGGCCATGCACTAACAGCACGCGCGGCAGTGGGATGTTCAGCGCAATCAGCATTGCCGGCCAGATGGCGGCATGGAAACGCAGAATATCCTTGCCGATCACCTGTACATCCGGCGCCCAGAATTTTTTGTAATCAGCGCCGTCGGGATAATCGAGCACCGACAGGTAGTTAATCAGCGCCTCGAACCACACGTACATCACGTGGTGCTCGTCGCCGGGCACCGGGATGCCCCAGCTAAGGTTCTTTTTAGGGCGCGAAAAACTGATATCTTCGAGGCCGGATTCGATGAGGTTCAAAATTTCGTGCTTGCGAAAATCCGGCACAATTTTCAGTTCGCCCGCCTGCAGGGCTTGTTTAATTTGATCGCCAAAAGCACTCAGCTTAAAGAAGTAATTTTCTTCGGAGAGTTTTTCGTACGGCTTGTTGTGGTCCGGGCAAATGCCGTTGTTGGCCTGTACCTCTTTGTCGGTCACGAACGACTCACAGCCAGTGCAGTACCAGCCCTCGTAACTGCCTTTGTAAAAGTAGTCTTTTAGCTGCGTCCAGATGTGCTGGGCAACTTTTTCGTGCAAAGGGTCGGTGGTACGGATGTAATTGGTGTAGCTGACGCCAAGTTTTTTCAAAAAGTCTTGCCACACTGGCAGCATTTTGTCGGTGTAAGCTTTGGGCTCGAGGCCTTGCTCTTTGGCTTTCATGGCAATTTTGTTGCCGTGCTCGTCAATACCCGCCTCAAAAAAAACCTCGTCACCAAGCTGGCGATGATAACGCGCCAAAGTATCCGCCAGCATGTAGTCCATGGCATGCCCGATATGCGGTTTGTCATTGACGTATGGTATCGCGGTGGCGACGTAGAACTTTTTCATAAGCTTGAGCCTTCGTTCGTTTAAATATACAGATAGATTATATCAGATAGCCTGCGTGCGTCCTAAGGGCAATTATCCCTTCACGCCATGCAGCATCAGGCGGAGTGTAGCTTGGGGCTCTGTAAGAGCCCCAACGTGTAGCGTGCGGAATGGCGCGCAGAGATAATTGCCTCCTAAAAACATTGACAAATTGCATGCAGCCTAATATAGTAAGCTGGTCTAACGTCAGGCTACGGCGTAGCCTTGTACCAAATAGTTTTGTGATCGGAGATCATAATAATGCCACTTTCCAGGCAACAACAATTCGATATGCTGATGGAGCGCATGAAGGTTCGATTTAAGAACTTTGAAACACAGCATATGAACGATTTGCTGACCCCAATAGAGCTCCGGCGTCTTGTGGGGCGAGGCTCTGACTTTACTAGCCAGGCTTATGCTAAGGCATTTCCTAATCTCGGGTGGGAATTCTTGGTGCGAGCCATCGTGGATCTCTCGGCAGCAAATCCAATCAGTGAAGGCCGAAGTTGGAAATCGTCACTGAGCATCAGACAAATTACCAACGCCGTGCAACAGCTCATTGAAGGCGTCTGGCTGATGCCACTTGAGGAGAATTTCTTCAGCGGAAAGGTACCGCGAGAGGAATATCCGACGTATTATGAAGCAGCAGAAATGGTGGAAGGGGCCATAACCGAGCTTAGCAACCGGGGATTTCTGTGGTGTGCCACAACAACAACTGTGGAACCCGCGCAAAAGCGCTACATACTGTCACAACAATGCATAGAACACCTCTATCTAACCACTCTTTTTGGTATAGACCAGAGTCCCTACAGTGTAGCATTGCTTGGCGAGAGCCCCGAAGGCGGCATTATCGGCCATGAGCCGTCTAGAGGCCTTTCTGAAGAGGCCCTCAAGGTAAGAGGCTAAACTCCCCCAGGCGCGTCCAATCGGGCGCGCCTTCGTCATTTGTATAGTGTATGATAAGCACATGACCAACACTTTTTTACATCCACACAGCGAGCTGCATTACGACGCATATAAATCGGGCGACGTTAAAGAAGCGCTCGAGCAAACCGAAAAACGTTTTTGGCAAAACATCGATACGATGCTGGCGGTTCCAGACAGCGAGCGCACGTTCGAAAACACCGTGCTCGCCTATGCTCGGGCCAGTGACGATTTTGATGCAGTGGTGTTAATTGCCGACCATCTTGGCTCGGTGCTGTCGGGCGAATGGCAGG
>DATLVY010000060.1:0-4940 GCA_035576845.1 Candidatus Acidiferrum sp.
GGTTGTAAAACAGCGAATGTACAGGGTCTGGCGGGTCTAATGCCGTTGTTTCGCCGCCACCGAGCACCAGTGCCCGATACCTGTCCTCGTCCGCGCTATATAACAGATAGCCCAGGCCGACAATTTGCAGTTGTAGCTGCAGGTGGGGCATCGCGGCAAAAAGCCAGGCCAGCTCGCGCGGGAGCATGGGGCGGCATGGTTGGCCGTCGAGGGTAAGTTCGCTTACTTGCTGTAGCACTTCGCCGAGAGTCAGCGAGATTCGCGGCGCATTCTTATCAGCCACGTTAACGGCTTGCCAGCCGGTCCGTTCGAAGCGCGCCAGAGCACAAGGGGCGACGTAACGAGGCCCATCAAGGTACTTGTCTGGCAATACTTTAAGAATCTGCGGGTTAAGGTAGCTGATTTTTTGGACGGCGCTGACAAAACTTCCAACATGCACGGTCCGCAGTATGGTCAGATGGCTCTGGATAGGTAAATCTGCAGGCATAATAATCCTTTTAGCTTCAACTATACAAGAGGTACCATTTACCTCTTTGGTTGATTATAACAGTTAGAGCCTTCAGTGTACTAGCTAAGATTTATGAGCTGGGCCTGAAGCTTATCATGGAGCTGCTGTACGTGTTCGTGCGCAACGATGAGCAGGGCGACCGGCTGCTCGCCCCTGGCCTGGTCACCGGCCTGTAGCTGACGGAGCTGCTCCAGCTGCAAAGCCCGGTTGTGGTCATCCAGGTGCGCGAGCGGCTCATCAAAAATGACAATGGGGCGATGGCTGGCCGCAGCGACAGTCACCAGCAGCCGGCGGCGTTCGCCAGCCGATAACGAGGCGAACATGCGCTTGGCGTGGACATCGCGGCTGGCCATATTGCCGTGCTGGGCTTGCAGGATGCTGTCAACCCACGTTGTGCGCACCTGGTTGAGCCGGCACAGGTCTGGCAACATGCTGGCGGGGAAAGCTGGCTGCTCGTTGGCGGCGTGCTGGCTTGTATGTTCAAGCCGCGCGATGCTGACATCGAGCAAGTTATCAGCCATTGCCCAAGCAACCTCGACAAGCATCTGCGGGTGTCGTGCCAGGTGCTCGGCATATAGCTCTGGATGCTGCTCGCGGAAATATGCCTTAAATAAGTCAACAATTCGGGCGGTGTGCTCCACCCCTTCTTCGGAGATAAATAGCATGTAGTTTGTCAATTCCTGGGCCGACGAAAGCGAGTGGACATTGATGGCCTGCGAGTCATGGACGATATATTCATCGCCGGAATTCTCGAGCAAGTGCATCAGCCCAAGCAGCGTCATTGATTTTCCGGTGCCGGATGGCGCCTGCAACACAATCGCCTCGCCGCTCGCCAACGAGAAGTTTAAGGCAGGCAGCCGCGCGTGGCGGTTGGAAGGCAGCTTGCCGCGAAAGTTTTTTACCACTAGCCCGCTTTGCACATGGGGAGGCACTTCGATGGCCGGCTGCTTACCTGCGGTGTGGGTTGCCCATGTCTGGGGTGTTATAAACGGTTCGTTACCAAGTATCGAGATAAGCCTTTCGGTGGTGGCGGTGGCCCGGGCATTGGTAACCTTGAGTTTTTGGAAGGTCAAGCAGCTGGTGAGGCCGGATAGTCCGTCTGTCAAGCCGTTCATGGCGGCTAGTAAGTTGCCAGCATTTATAAGATATTTGAGCGCGAAGGCAGCCTTTGGCAGCATAGAAATGCCGTTAAGCATGTCGGTCATCAGCACGCGCTCCTCATACAAACGATGCAGAAAGTCAATGTGGTGAGCACTCGTTCCCGCCTGGATTTTGGCCTGTCGCCGTGCCTCGGCCTTCTGGGCGATTTTGCCGACCGGTGTATAAGATAAGCCAAGCACTACTACCGCCAGAGCCAGCCACCAGTCGCCGTACAATGCGATCGCCATGGCGTTGACGATGGGTCTACCGATGTTGAGCCACTCGCGCATGCGCAGTCCTTCCAGCTCTAGCCCATATAACTCGTGTGCCATACTGTGCAGGCTTTGAACTTCCTCGGAAGGGACTCCGGAATCGACCAGCGCAGCCTGCAGTATTGTTTTATGAAAGCCCAGCTTGCCCAGCTTAACCCGAAAACCGATTGTCCATATGCCGCCAACAGCATTTTTAGCGTGCATATCGGCGATATAACCAACTGTCGCGAAGACAACACCGATCAAAAATATCGTCACTTTACCACGCTGCGACAATCCGAAAGTGGTCAACCCTCCCCCGGCAACAGTCATTGCAACGCTAATCAACATGACGAGGCGCCAAACGGCGATTTGCTGTGCCCGGCGGATGTCGCCACTCATCAAAAGATACGTCCGAGCCGTTGGCTGCGTTTTACCGCAAACTATCGCGTCAATAGTGAATAAAAAATTGGTGAATTGCTTCGCCATTCTATCTATTGTATGGCCTGTGGTTGTAAAATTAAAGGGGCTAGAGTCAGTCTAAAGCCCTCGTTGAAACTATGCTTGTTCTTTGATTGGTGGGTTAAAAATGGAGAAGCACTTTTCGAAACGATTCATCGCATTCGACATTTTGGTGCAATGCGTTATTGTCGGGTTAACCGCTGGTGCTCTTGGCGTGCTGGTGTGCTGGGCAGGAGCCTGCGCGTTTCGCTGGCTGCTGGGGTGGTCGCTGCCAGTCGGTGTGTGTACTGCGTACGTCATTACTTCGTGGCGATTTTTTAATCGCCCGTATGTTGACGAGGATTGGGGCGGCGAAGCAAGGCTGTGGACTGCGCCGTTATATACTTTACTGCTGCTGCTCGGTGTAGTTGTATTCCTGCTGATGCATCTATTTGGCTGGCTATACGCCAGACGACGACATCCCCCAGCTGCTCGCTAAGCGCTGCATGGCCCTCCTTTTTTTGGGGGCCACATTTTTATACTTCAGCGTTGGTGGCAAATTGGCTGTTGTACAGCGACGCGTAAAAGCCGTTAGCCGTCAGCAGCTGCTCGTGTGTGCCTTGCTCGACGATGCCGCCGTCGCGCATCACCAAAATAAGGTCGGCGTTTTTGATGGTGCTGAGCCGGTGGGCAATCACGAAGCTGGTGCGGCCGTGCATCAGTTTTTCGGTGGCAGCCTGGATGAGGGCTTCGGTGCGGGTATCAACCGAGCTGGTGGCTTCGTCCAAAATCAGGATTGGCGGGTCGGCGAGCATAGCGCGGGCGATGGTCAGCAGCTGTTTTTCGCCGCCAGAAATGTTGTCGGCTTCTTCGTTAAGCTGCATTTTATAACCACCAGGCAGGGCGCGGATAAAGTGGTCGGCGTGCGCGGCCTTGGCTGCTTTGACGACCTCGTTATGGCCGGCATTGCCGCGGCCGTAGGCAATGTTATCTTCGATGGTGCCGGTGAACAGCCAGGTGTCTTGCAGTACCATGCCAAACAGCCGGCGCAGGTCGGCACGCTTCATATCGCGGATGTCAGTACCGTCGATTTTGATCGAGCCCTTGTTAACATCGTAAAAACGCATCAGCAGGTTGACGATAGTGGTTTTGCCGGCCCCGGTTGGGCCAACGATGGCAACCTTCTGGCCTGGCTGTATCGCGGCCGAGTAATCTTTAATGATGGTTTTATCCTGGTCGTAGCCGAACACCACATGGTCGAAGGTTACGGCGCCTTGCACATTACCCACTGTTACCGGATGCTCGGCCTCGGGCATTTCCTCGGCTTCGTGTAAAAACTCAAACACGCGCTCGGCCGATGCAGCGGTCAGCTGCAGGACGTTGGCGATGTTGGAAATCTGCATAATCGGCTGGTTGAACTGGTTGATGTACTGGATGAACGCCTGGATGTCACCGATGTTAATGTGCCCGTTAATCGCCAGCCAGCCGCCAAAAATCGCCACGCCCACATAGCCGAGGTTGCCGATAAAAAACGCCAACGGCATCAGCAGACCTGACAAAAACTGAGCTTTCCAAGCGTTGTTGTATAGCTTATGGTTAAGGCCACGGAACTCGGCGATGGAGCGCCGCTCGCCATTAAACGCTTTTATAACGAGGTGGCCCGAAAACATTTCCTCGACATGGCCGTTTAGCCTGCCCAAGCTCGCCTGCTGCCCGGCAAAGTAGCGCTGTGAACTTCTCAAAATCAGGATTGTTGTGCCGGCGCTGAGTGGCAAAATCAGCAACGCGAGCAGTGTGAGCTGCCAGCTAATAGTCAGCATCATCACCAAAATGCCCAGTACCATGGCAACCGAGGTTATAATTTGCGTCAGGCTTTGGTTAAGCGTTTGACTAATCGTATCAACGTCGTTTGACATGCGGCTTAGCACCTCGCCGTGCGTGCGCGTATCAAAATAACGCAGCGGCAAATGGTTCATTTTGCGCGCCATATCGCGGCGGAAGTTGTAGGTGACGCGCTGGGTGACATCGTTCATGATCCAGCCTTGCAGGTAGCTGAAGCCGGCGCTAACAAGATACAGGCCAATCAGCAGCAAGGCGACCAGGCCGATGTAATTAAAGTCGATACTTGGCCGTCCGGCGCTGAGATCGAGGCGTTCGATGGTGCTGCGCTCGGCAGTTGGAATTTTGCCTAGAATGTTGCCAGGCAATCGTTTCAGCAGACTTGCGCCAGTGGTTCCGGGTGGCAATTTTGCGCCTTTGGGCAGCCTGGCCGTTATTTGATCGTACGCCTGCTGCGACACGAACCCGTCAACAATTTTGTTGGTCACGTTGCCCAGCAGCTTGGGGCTGACGATGGCAAAGCTGGTGCTGATAATAGCCGCCACGGCAACCAGCCCGATTTGCAGCCAAAACGGCCGCATATATCGCGCCAAAGTTAGCATGGTGCCCTTAAAGTTTTTGGCTTTTTCGCCGCCAACCATCATGCCGCCGCCCATCATGCCGCCGACTTTTTGGGGGCCGCTTGATGCACCTGGCAGCTTGGTTTTGTCGTTATTCATGCGGCTTGCCCTTCTGGCATGGGTGTGCCGAGTGACCGTGTT
>DATLVY010000061.1:0-3702 GCA_035576845.1 Candidatus Acidiferrum sp.
GGCGTTTGTGCCATCCCGAAGCGCACGTGACACGGTTTGAATTTTGGAAGCGGTATTACATAACGGATTAACTGCCGCAAACCCACCACCAGCCCACACATCATTACCCATAAACTGCACATAGGGTGCTTTAGCTACCACTACGCAAGACTCCGCTCCCGCCCGATAACCCCCCGTGTCATCCTTAGGGTTAACGACAAGCGAACGGCAAATGCTCGAACCGATTGGGGTGCTGCTGACATCAAACGTTTCTGTGGCAACAACCGTACTGCCGACAGGGAACTGTTGATTACAGTTGAATGTTGGCTGTGTCGCCAGGTGCGGCGTACGGTCACTATCTTGCTGCCCTTGAGGCGTATATCCGGAGCCGTTAGTTTGCCCCGCCGCTGCACAAGTTAAAGTAGTTGTACTTGTGGGCCCACCATTAACAATGGTATACGTGAATGTTATAAGGTCGTTTTGCTGGGCTGTGGCTGAGCTGGGAGTTACTGTTGGCGTGATATCAAAATTAGGCACTACAGTTGTACACACCGTGGAGCCGCTGCCGCTGCCATATCCGTATGTGGCTGGGTTAAAGCTAATATACCGGCAGTACTGGGTGCTGAAAGGTGTATTAGCAGGAACGTTGACTACTTCATCACTGACATCATCCTCGCTATTCGAAGCAATCGAGGAGTCGGTGCCGCTATCAATGGTCGTGCCTGTGTTGCCATCTTTGGTTGTCCAGTTGATATTGCTCGCCGAGCTCGATCCAGTATCCTTTAAAAAGTTTTGGAATGTAACTGAGCCACCCGGATAGACTGTTGGCGACGAAACCGTGGTTCGACCGGTGATTACATAATCCGGTGCATCAGGTATGCCCGATATAACACCAATCGGATTAGCGCAACTCCATTGAATCTCATAAGCTACACCACCACTAGAATTCAAAAACTTAATACCGGTTCCCGTTTGTGTGCCGTAGCCACTGGCGTTTTCATCCCAGAACATGTCGTCGTTATTTGACGTAGCGTTCCCCTGATAGCAGGTATTCAGCGAGTAGGTGAAACTCTTGTTATATTGGATCCGGCCCTTAGCGGCTGCATAACGAACACGCTGTTCAAAATCAGTAATTTGCGAGGAGTTTGGTGGATTAAATCGCGTCGAACTGGTTCCACCTTGCCCATTACCAATCATCGTCTGGATAATAAACGCGGCGCCCGTTTTCTTTTGTGCATTAGTACCGTGTAGCGGGCTCTCAATCGCATCAATAAATTCTGTTGCAGAATTGATACTCGACGAAATGCCGCCTGGCATCACATCATCTCGACCAGAAACCGGGCAACTGCCAACGTGGTTTAAAAAGTAGCCGCAGCCATCGTTCCATGTATCATAACAACGGCCGAATATAGAACCCGCAAAACTCATTGTGGCATAACCCGTGCTAAACATAATGGCGGCTATTATTGGCAGCAACGCATAGCGTCGAAGGTTGCGCCACATATTATTGACCCAATCCCCTAATTTGATCCTCGAGCTGCTGCTTGTCTCCGGCGCTTCGGGATTTTGTCATATCCATAACCGCAATCGCCTTATTGAGACTATCAATTTCAAGCTGCTTGTTACCTAAAATGCCCGCAACTCTGGCAATTGCTTCATATACAGCCGGCGTTTCCTCGATAAGTTTGGCATTATTGTAAGCGGCAATGGCGTTATCGTATTGCTGCTGGTTTTCGTAAGTAACTCCCTGCTCAAGGTACAGTTGGTACTTTTCATTACTACTTGAGGCGCTAGTTAGCGACTGGCTGATTGATCTTTGAGCAGCATCATAGTTACCCTGATCTTCAAATTTTTGCGCTTCGGCAACCGAAGTGAGCACGGGTGTCGTTGGCAGACCGCTGACATTACCACCAGATCCGTTATTATTTTGCGCTGTATTCCCTTTACCGGCGTTATGCTGCAACCAACTGACCAGTACCCCTGCACCACACGCCAACAACAACACCACGGCTGTCGCAATGATTGACGCCGTTTTTTTCTTCGATAAGCTAAACTTCACCTTTGACTTTTTTTCGGACATTGCCACATAGCATTAATTACCTACCTCAAAGCATAACCAAAATATGCCTTCGAGGCAAGCGGCGTTTATGCCTATACGACACCTAAGCAATTTCTAAGGTTTGATGCGTTACAGTAACGCTAACTAAAGTAATAAGGAAGCTTAATGGACGTCATAGCAAGAGGAATAAAAAATGCTTTCCGCAATGTGGTACGGACACTGTCGTTAGTTGTCATTTTGGGACTGAGCATCGGTCTGAGTTTAGCAATGTTAATTGCGCATCAGGCAGTTGGACAAAAAATTGATTCGGTAAAAGCAAGTGTCGGCAACACTATAACTATCTCCCCTGCCGGTGTACGCGGGTTCGAGGGCGGCGGCAATCCGCTGACCGATGCACAACTGGCTGGCGTTAAAAAGCTTGCCCACGTTACGGCAGTTGATGAGTCGCTCAACGACCGGCTGACGACTAACGATACGAGTTTGCAGTCGGCCATTGATGCTGGCACACTCGGCAGACGTTTTGCCGGTAACAGTGGCCAGACGTTTGTGTTTAACGGGGGCAGTGGTCGATTTGGCGGGGATGGATCAGTTAACACAGTCTTCACTCCACCCATTAGCGTTATTGGCACCACCAATCCGACGAACCTATCGGGCAGCTTTGGCGGCGGTACGTTTACCCTTAAAAGCGGCAAGATTTTTAGCAGTACTGACACCGGTAATGTTGCCCTAATCGGCAGTAGCTTAGCGGCTAAAAATAATCTGCAAGCTGGCTCTACCTTTACTGCTTATGGCCAAACGGTCACTGTTGACGGTATTTTTGATGCCGGCAACACTTTTAGTAACAATCAGGTGATTATGCCATTAGCAGCCGTGCAAAACTTGTCTGGCCAAAGCGGCGACATAACCAGCGCAACTGCTACCGTAGACTCCATCGGTAATGTTGCTAGCGTTACAACAGCTATCCAAAAAGCGCTGGGCAGTGCAGCTGATGTAACGAATGCAGCAGATCGAGCCAACCAGACTATTCAGCCACTCGAAAATATCCAAACCATCTCGCTCTACAGCTTGATTGGCGCAGTAGCAGCCGGTGCGATCATCATTTTAATGACCATGATCATGATTGTCCGCGAACGCCGGCGCGAGATTGGCGTCATCAAAGCTATCGGCGCCAGCAACCTGCGCGTTATGGCGCAGTTTATGGTCGAGGCCATTACGCTTACGCTGCTCGGCGCCATTGTCGGCATTGGCCTTGGCGTTGTTGCCGGTAACCCTATTACGCAGCTTTTGGTAACCAACAGTGCTTCGTCAAGTTCACCGTCTATCGGCGGCGGCAACTTTGCGACTCGATTTGGTAATGGTGCAGGCCTAGCTTTCCGCGGACTTCGCGGCAGTTTGCAAAATATCACCGCGGTAGTGGGCTGGGACATTGTATTGTATGGACTGGCCGCGGCAGTTATTATTGCCATACTTGGCAGCGCACTGGCTTCGTTCTTTATCGCTAAAATCCGGCCGGCAGAAGTATTAAGGACAGAGTAAAGGAAACATATGCTTCAAGTAAACAATCTCAAACGAACATTTAAATCAGGTGACACCACGGTTAGTGCAGTCGACGACATCAGCCTGCAGGTGCCCGAAGGCCAGTTTGCCAGCATCATTGGCAAAAG
>DATLVY010000062.1:0-10187 GCA_035576845.1 Candidatus Acidiferrum sp.
CAAACAGCTTTGCCGGGTGCTGCATGGCATAGACGGCTGCTTTGGTGGCGACGCTGCCGCGCCAAATGAGCATTGGCTCTTGCCAGGGTGTGGTGCTGACCTCCCCGCCTTTGGCGACGATTAAATTACTTTGATGCAAAACAACGATGGTTGCCGGGTAAGTGATGGTAAATTTGTGCAGCGCCTCCACGATAGCGAGCAAAGACATGCTAAATAAAATAACCTTCGGATAGTACACAGCCTGGAAAAGCTTTTGGACTTGGGCAAAAGTGGCAACAAAAATAGTTTTGTCGCGCGCTAGCAGCTGGCTAACGCTGGCGTTTAATAGGTCAACACTGTCGCGGGTGACCACGGCTAGCTTATTGCTGCGACTCAGCAAGGTCTCAAGCGTAATAGCTGTTTCGCTATTGCGGCCGGCATCGCCAATCAGCAAAATGGTGTCCGACCATGCAGCCGCAGCTTGCAGCTGGGGCATAGCGTCTTTACTCATGCCGCCGGAAGGGTTGCTGGGCACAAACAGGCAATCAAAAGCCAGCCGGTCGATGGCGGATTTAAGCACATCGGGCAAAATCACCCGGCATTCGCCTGCCCCAGCGGCCATCGCATCACTATAACTTTGGGCAACAGCTGCAAAACCAAGGCCGTTGCCGCCAATGACGAGCAACTTACCAGCTTGTGCTTTTTGTTCAGGCTTTTGCCACTCAATGTCAGGATAAAGCGGCTTGCCAGGCTCCTGTTTGTGCCAGTAATCCATCTGCATACCAAGCTTTTATACTTCGAGGTCAACGCTCACTGGGCAGTGGTCCGAACCCATGACGTCGGCGTGAATCTCGGCGGCTTTGATTTTGGGTTTAAGGGTTTGTGAGGCCAACATATAATCAATCCGCCACCCCACATTACGGGCGCGGGCATTGGCCCAGTGGGTCCACCAAGTGTAATGGCCGTTCCCTTGCGTGAAAAGCCGGTATGTGTCCATAAACCCAGCATCCACAAAAGCCTGAAATCCGGCGCGTTCTTCGTCGGTGAAGCCGTGGTTTTTGTGGTTGGTTTTGGGGCTGGCTAGGTCGTCTTCGGTGTGGGCGACGTTAAGATCGCCGCAAAAAATTACCGGCTTTTGCTGTTCGAGCTGCTTGCAATAGGCCAAAAACGCCGGGTCCCAATGTTTGTGGCGTAGATTCAGGCGCGACAAATCTTGCTTACTATTGGGAGTGTAAACCGTAACTAGCCAAAAGTCCGGGTACTCGGCCGCGAGGATTCTCCCCTCTTGGTTAGGGTCGCCGTACACATCGCCGGGCACGTGGTATTTTTCGATCAGCGATTCAGGAAAACCGCGCACCACGTTTATCGGCTCGGTTTTGCTGAAAATCGCGGTGCCAGAGTACCCTTTTTTAATGGCCGAGTTCCAGTATTTGCGGTATTGTTCCAGATCAATTTCGGCCTGGCTTTCTTCGGCTTTGGTTTCTTGCAGGCACAAAATGTCGGGATTGTATTTTTCGACGAATGGTTTTAGCAGGTTTTTGTTGGTGACCGCGCGGATGCCGTTGACGTTCCATGAAAATATTTTCATTTTAAGCCAACCTCGTCTCGAGGCGTGTAATTCGGCGCTCATGATCTTGCAGTTGCTTGCCGGAATCTGTAAGAACTGCCTTGATTATTTTAATATCTGTTTTGAGCTCGGGAATTTCTGCAGTTAGCTTTTTGACTTCATTGAGCTCTTCGCGCATTGGTATGAGCATTTCCATAATCGCATCAAACTTGCCATTCATATCTTCTAGTAAGACGTCGGTATAATGAGGTTTTTTATCCATGGCTGTCATTGTAGCTGCCCTCGGGCCTATTTACCAGTGCTTTGCGGTTTGAAATTTCGGCGCAGTTCGCGTTCGGTGTCGCGTTTCTTGATGGTTTCGCGTTTGTCGTAAAGTTTTTTACCTTTGGCGGTGGCGATATGCAGTTTGATATAGCGGCCACCGGTGGTCATATTGAGCGGGACGACCGTTAGCCCTTGCTCGCGCGCGGCGATAATTCTGGCAATTTCGGATTTTTTAGCCAGCAGCTTGCGTGGGTTGGTGTCGACGGTTTTTTCCGTGCTGCCGGTGGTTGAGGGCAGCGAAAAAGAGGAGTTAGTCAGCCATAGCTCGTTGTTTTTGACGGTCACGTAAGCGCCAACTAAATGTACCCGGCCATCGCGCGCCGCCCGGACCTCAGGTCCATTCAACACAACACCAACCTGGAACTGTTCCTGCAGTTCATAATCGAACCGTGCGCGGCGGTTATCGATTAGCTTGGCTGGTTGTGTAGCTTTTTTTGTCATAGGATATTCCCATTGTAACGGATACAATAGGCTTTAGTGAAAATTCTTTTTGTAACCGAGCAGTATACACCGACGGTTGGCGGCGCGATTGTCGCCACACAGCAATTAATGAAGGGCCTGGTGCAGCAAGGGCACGAGGTTGGTATTGTAACGATTTCGCCCCACATCTGGGGCGGGCCAAGCGGTAAACCCGACGAGACCGGCGCGATGGCCTATCGTTGCATGTCGGTGCCGGCTATCGTAAACCCAAAAGCCAACTATATGACGATCTTCCCATGGTTGACGGTGCCATACGTCATGCTTAAGATGCGGCCGGATTGTATCCATATGATGACGCCGTTTGCGTTTTCGCATTTGCTGGTGCTGTGGTGGGCGCGGTTGCTGAAAATCCCGATCGTCTCGACTAACCATGTGATGCCAGAAAACGCCGTCAAAACCTTTAAACATTGGCCGATGAACCGAGTGACCCAGTACGTCAGCCATCTGACGTGGCGTAATATTATGCTGTGTATGCGAGTGGCTGATTTTGTGACGGCGCCCACACCGACGGCGCTGAAGATGCTGCAGGACCACGGGCTGCAAAAGCCGTCCAAAGCCATCTCGAACGGCATAGATGCTCATTATTACCGCCCTGGCTCCGTCAACAAAACGACGCTGGAGCAACTTGGGTTGCATTATGAACCCGGCACGACGTTGCTGTATGTTGGCCGGCTGGATGAAGAAAAACACCTGGAAATTTTGGTTGCGGCGATGCCAGCGATTGTGCAAAAACTCCCCACTGCTCATCTGGTGCTCGTTGGGTCTGGGGTGTGTGCAAACCCGCTTCGGCAGCAGGCGGTACGCCTTGGGGTAAACGAGCACGTCACGCTCACCGGTCGGGTCAGCGATAAAGTCAAGCGAGATTTGCTGCGCTGCGCCGACATTTTTGTGACGCCGTCTCCTGCCGAACTCCAGTGCATCGCTGGCCTCGAGGCGCTGGCCTGCGGCCTGCCTATTATCGCCGCCAACGTTGCGGCTTTGAAGGAACTTTGCCAAGATGGTAAAAACGGTTTTCTCTTTAGCTACCCCGATGCGCAGGATTTTGCCAACAAAGCAGTGTGCCTCTTGAGCGACGAATCACTGCGCCATCAATTTGGCAAACAAAGCCGAGAATGGATCATCGAGCACCACGAGCTTGACGCGGTGATACATCAGTATGCGAAGGTTTACCACGAGGCTATTCGGCTGCGGCGCGCTGCTTTGCTACCGCAAGACGGTGATGTATAGCCGTCTCGAACCACGCCCAAAAACGCCAGCGTAGACTATTCGTCAGGCCGCGTTTAGAAACAGCCGCCTCTATTTTGGTGCTGTACAGGATATGCCCGCCGGCTTGGTGCAAGTGGATGGCGATGTCCATATCCTCGAGCATCCCCAATTGCTTTTGCTCTCTGGCATCAGGGTGGCAAACGAGGGTTTGTGTCAGTTTGTAGGCCGCCCTGGTAATAACCATATTCGCGCCATATAGCGTGTGATAGCCAAGCATCAACCGGCTGCCCCAGGCGTACGTCCAAAAAGTCAGTCGGCCGAAAAAGACGTTGGCGAAACGGTTGCCAGTGTCATGCAAAATAACCGGCCCGGAGAGCGCGTAGGGCTGGTCGGCATAGCCATCGAACAGCCGATGGACGGTTGCGACCCATTGTGGCGGCAAAATAGTTTCGGCGTCGATACGTGCCAGCAAGTCGCCAGTCGCTGCGGCAAACCCGGCCGTGCGGGCTGGAATCATGCCCTGAGTTGACTCGTTGATGATTTTTGCAAAGGCAAACTGCTTGGCAATGACAACGGTGTCGTCGGTGGAATTATTATTGACCACGATCACTTCGTCGGCGGGGGTGAGCTGCTTGCCAATTGCCTCCAAACAATGGCCAATATGCGCGGCTTCATTGTAGGCAAGGATAATAATACTCAGCTTTGGGCGGTGGTCCATATCCCTTCGAGTATACCCTGTTGTTGTGCGGTGTGCTATACTTACAGATAAGAGAAAGCAAAAGCTAGCCATGAAAAAGCCATCGCTTACCGCTGATGTCGTCGTTATCGACGGCCGTCCGACCTATTTTTGGCAGCGTAACCCTAAGGCTGCCGATTCGGCCGTGCTTGTGCTGCACGGTTTTATGGCCGATTACCGCAGCATGGAGCCGTTCGTTACCGCCCTGCAGGTGCCGCCGAAGACCCGCGTGTTGTTGCCGGATTTGCCCGGCTTTGGTGCCTCCGAGCCGCTGGGCGACGAGCCCTCGGTCGACGATTACGTTGATTGGGCGGTGAAATTTGTGCGCACCGTTGCCCCTGACATTAAGCAACTGACGATCATTGGCTATTCATTCGGAGCCTATATCGCCATTGTGCTTGCCAGCCGCGGCGTCTTGCCGCTGAAAAAAATGACATTGATTACCCCTGTAGTAAAGATTACGGTGCCGGTGCAACTCTACACCAGCGGATTTGATTCGCTGGCTGCTGTTTCGATGAAAGCGGTCACCAAGCTCTACACCTGGCAGCCCAATTTCGATTTTACAACCTATTACCTATCCAAAACCAAAAGCCGCGAGCAAAAAGAAAAGCTCAAGCTGCACCGGCGTACCGAGCTGGCGACGCTGCGCCCCGAGCTGGTGCTGAACCTCTACCGCACGCTGGCCGACATGGATCTGCTCCCCTACGCCGGCTGCATTGACGTGCCGGTTATGGTGGTGATGGCACAAAAAGATAACCTGGCTTCCAACCGTTCGACTAAACAGTTTATACACCGGCTGCGCACCTACGTGTATCAAACGGTTGTGCCGCGCGCCGGACACTTGCTGCCGTATGAAGACCCCCTGTTACTGGCGCAGTTAATTAGCCGGCATGGCTTATAGGGCGTTGCTCTGCCAGCGATTGCCGGTCAAGGTCGGCGTGCAGGTGCCCCACAAGCCAAGCTTGGCGGTTTGTGCTTTGGCGGCGTCATCAATAAACGCTGCTTTTTTGCTAAACGGGAACGAAATATAGGCAAAGGCGTAGCCTTTTTGCACCAGTTCTTCATTCAATAATGTACCGTCGGGCAAATAAATATAGCGCAGCAGCCGCCCATAACGGTCACGGTTGTCGCCGAGCGGGTCGGCCTCGAGACGGACGGGCTGGCTGCCAATGGCCCGCGCCGTAAAGTCGCTGGCCTGCGGGCCATAACACTGCACGGGCGTGTTTGGTTTGTGGGTTTCGGGCGTGTCGATGCCGATAAACCGCACTTCTTCGGCCTTGCCGCTCATCTGTACAGCAATCGTATCGCCATCAACAAAATGGTCAATGCGGTAAAAACCGGGCGGCGGCGTGCTGGCGGTGACCGTTGGTGTTTGTTGAGAAGACGAAGTTAACACAAAACTGCCAGCGGCCATAGCTAGCACAATAATCAATAGTTTCAGGCTGCGACGTTTTGCCATGACTGCCTAATTTTCAGGATTGTTCAGCTCAACCAGACGATCAATCACCTGCTCGGTTGCCAGGCGATTCGCAAAATCGCGCTTCATGTCGGGGGTGTCGAGCTCTTCTTTCGACTTGGCATCTTTGGCGTACATGCCAAGGATTTTCGCCCACTCTTTGTCGAGTTTATCGGTCGCCAGCTTTATATCTTCCAACTTTTGCAGTTCCGCCAACGCCAGGCCAATTTTAACGTTACGCTCTGCCCGGCTGCGCAGCTCTTTGGTGCGCCATTCGTCGCGGCTGAGCTTTTGGCTGTCCAAATATTGTCCTAATGTTTGGCCGCGATACTGCAGGTTGCGCACAAAATCTTGCTCCTGGCTGTCCATTTGGCTCAGCACCAGGGATTCTGGAGCCGGGATATCGCTGGCGGCAATCAGTTCGTCAAGCAATGCCTGCTTAAAACTATCGAGTGCTTCACGCTGCTTTTGTTCGGTCAGCTCGCGCCTAATGTCGCCCTGTAGCTCGGCGACTGTTTTAAACGGCCCGCTGGTAGCCGCAAAGGCATCGTCAAGTTCCGGCAGTTTTTGTTCGCTAATCTGGTGGACGGTGACTGCAAAAACCACTTCTTGCCCCGCGAGCTCGGCACTGTGATAGTCCTTGGGAAATGTCAGCGGCAAATCAAACTGCTCGCCGGTTTTTTTGCCAATTAAACCGTCCTCAAAGCCCGGAATAAAACTGTTGGAACCCAGCACCAGCGGATAATCCTTGCCCACAGCCCCAGGCACAACCACGCCGCCCAGGCTGCCGCTAAAATCAATCTTTACCTCGTCACCCTCTTGCGCAGCGCGCTCGACCGGCTGCTTTTTGGCTGCGCTGCGGCGCATGCGGTCGATAATTTCATCAACTTCTTGGTCGGATACTGCGGCTGCCTGTGGCTTTGCCTTTAGATGTTTATAATCACCGAGCGTCACTTTTGGCAGTGTTTCGACGATAGCATTAAACTCCAGCTGCTGCCCAGGAACGTAGCTCGAAAACTCCACTTGCGGCTGGCCCAGTGGTTGCAGCTGCTCGGCGACGAGAGCCTCGACTAAAAAGTGGTTGATGGCGTCACTAGCCAGCTCGCTGGCCAGGACGTTTGGCTCGAGGTGTTTCTCGGCCACGCTAGCCGGAACTTTACCAGGGCGGAAGCCCGGAACCTTAATCTTATGCGAAAGGCGGCCTAAGGTTTTTGGTTTGATGGTCGCAAGATCAGCGGCGTCGAGTGTAACCGTAAGCTTGACATTGGTTGGCGAGTTATTGTGGCGGGTATGTTTCATAGGTGATAGTATAGCATAGCTTCGCGCAATAGGTGTCAGCTACTAAGGGCGGTTATCCCTTCGCCCCATTCCGCACGCTACACGCCGGGACTCTTACAGAGCCTCGGGCTGCACTCCGCCTGATGCTGCATGGCGCGGAGGGATAACCGCCCTACTAAATAATGGGCGAAACCGAAACCGGATGGCTTTGTGGTGGTTAGAATATTTGCTAAAAATCAAGCAGATCTTTTTCGTGGTGCCGGTAATCTTTGATGGTGATGACGAGCTGCTCGAAGGCCAAGCGCTGCTCTTTGGATTCGTGGACGTCCTTGAGGGTATAGAGTTCCTCGGATAACTCTTGTTCGCCCACAAAAAGCAGGTACGGGATCTGTTTTTTGATGGCGGTTTTGATCTGTTTATCGAGCTTGCGGTCGGTCACGTCCACTTCTACTCTGACGTTCTCGGCGCGCAGTTTTGCCGCCAGTTTTTGAGCGCCTTTAACGGCGTCCCCCAGGATTATTAAGTAAACCTCGGTGGTAGAGCTAAGCTTGGGCAGCAGGTTGTGCGAGCGCAAAAAATCCTCGGTGGTTGTTGCGCCGGGGGCCATGCCGACGGTGGCGATTGGCTCGACGCCGAACAGGCCAACCAACCCATCATAGCGGCCGCCGCCGAACATCGAACGGCGGTTTTCGGGGTGGTTATCGAACACTTCAAACACGATGCCGGTGTAATAATCAAAGCCGCGCATCAGGGCGATATCAAATTCAGTGCCGGCAACACCGTAGTCGCGCAGCAGGCCGAATAGCTGCTTAACCTGCTCGGCGGCAGGCGATTCGGCCAGCTCGCTTGGCAGGTCGCCGATAGTGCTTACCTTTAAAAGTGAAGCAATTTTGTGCAGGCCATCTTTACGTTTGGCGTCATCAAAAATTTCGGCAGCCTGGGCCTCAAAATCTTCATGGCTGATTTTTTCTTTGCGGTCGAAAAGCTTGATCATCATTTGGGTTTGGATGACATCCAGTTGCAAGTAGTCGGTCATGACTGTATTGATGAGCGGCCGGCTATTAATTTTAATGGTGTACATTTTGCGCTCGGCACCAAAAGCTTTCATAATTGCGTCGGCCATGCTGATAATTTCGGCATCAGCCTCGAGTGACTCCACGCCAAAAACATCGGTATTCAGCTGCCAGAATTGCCGCTCTCGTCCCCGTTGCGGGCGCTCGTAACGCATAAACGGCGCAATCGAATACCAGCGCGCAGGATAGGCAATCTCTTGCCGGCGGGCAGCCACCATGCGGCTGACGCTCGGCGTCATTTCGGGGCGAATCACGACATTGCGGCCGCCCCGGTCAACAAACTGGTACGTTTCGTTGCTGACTAAATCTTGCCCACTTTTGGCGGCATAGACTTCAAACGGTTCCAGCAGCGGCGCATCGTATTCCTCGTAGCCAAAACTCTCGGCTACTTTACGCCAGACGCTGAAGATATAATTTTGTAAGCGCATATCCTCGGGGTACAAATCGCGGGTCCCCCGATATGGCTGAGGTGATAAATAGGCCATGTCCGTATCAGCGTATCATATTTGCGGCGACAGGGCTAGTTGGCCCATAAAATGCTGCCGCCCGTGCAAATTGCTCAAGGTTCCTTTATAATTTTAACTTAGAATGTCTGTGCGTTTTCAAAAAATTTCTCGGATATGTGTAGAGGCTGTGCTTTTATTTAGCGCTATTAGCGGTGTTTTGCCCGCGCCAGCCAGAGCAGCAACGGCTTGTAACGCTAATCCTGCTTTTCCGTTGAACCCGTCGGGCTACTCGTTTGGGTCTTGCCTGGGGAAAGTCGATAATAATCTCTACTCGTTTGAATTTTCGAGCTTTGTTGCCCAGAAGTATAATTTTGCAAGCATCAATGTTACCGGGAAATCGCTGGCTGCGGGACGAACGTATGCGATGACGGTAGTCGGCGCTGGCGACACTGGTTCGATATACGTTTCGCAGGCCTCGGGCAAGGATTCGTACGGTGATCTTGTCAGTATTTTGGTAAAAGCCAACCCTACGTGCACTGATACGATTACCCTCAGCGGTGTTGATCAGTTTACAAATACCACCGTCACCGCTACGGCCAACCCCTGTGATTTGATCAGCAAATTCCAGGCGGATGGCACCGATACGTTTAAGATCCTAATTGGGAATGGGGCGACTGGCTTTGGCCAGTGCGCCAGTGATCCGCAATTCCCTTTGGTGCTCTCGAGCAATACCAAAGCATGCTTAGGCCAAGTTGATAAAACCCAATTTTCACTTGAGTTTTTGGTGAAGACCAACGGTATAAATAGCCCGACTGTCACCATTGCTGGTGGCGGTTTGAATCCGCCGGCGGACCCTAAGAAGCATCAGTATCTTTTTACCGATCTCGGTAACAACGACTTTGTGTCTCAGGCCTCAGGAACCGACACTGCCGGTGACACGGTGGGCGTGCTGGTCGCCGGCCCGCAGTGCAAGGGCGGAGACGCCATCACCATTACCGGGAGTAGCCCTCAGGGGCAGCAAGGCAGCGTGGCGCTCGGCACCTGTGAACTATTGAATGAGATACAGACATGTAACGACTGGACGTTTTCCGTCAGCATAAAAGCTGGCAGTACCGATGTATTCGACTTTGCTAATTATGCCTGCGGGGGTGGTTTTACCGGTTCGGGCTGTTCGCATCCTACGGCAACAAAATTTGACCCGTATATTCAATCGATATACAATCCCAAGGAGTGTTTGGGCAGGTTATCTGATAACTCAAGCACGCCGCTGCCAAGCGGGCTTGGCGGGCAATCTAACCCCGGTCTTTTATCGGCTGAGTTTGTAGTCACTGTGGCTAATGCTGGCCCTAACGATGTTATTAACGTGAGCGCTGGCGGTGATAACGTTGCGGGGCGCTTAACAAACTGTGTTGCCGACCAGAAGCTTTGTAGTGGCCTCAGTAACCAGCAGCTGGCCGACATGCAAGAGCCGTTCGAGAAAATCAGTCAGTACCTGTATCACAGTGCACCAGTGCCGACCGTATCGTTTGCTGCGCTGTATAACGGCAACTGCAATGTCGTGGATCAGTCGGGCTGTAATGTGCCACCCGATCCGAATAAATTCCCTGCATATTCAGGCACTGGTGTGTTTTCTAATACGCAA
>DATLVY010000063.1:0-4276 GCA_035576845.1 Candidatus Acidiferrum sp.
CAAGGTCTGTTAAGTAGCACCCACAAGAGCCGATGGTTCCGCAGCCCATTGGTTTGTTTGCCCACCGAGAATCGTACTGGCTATACCAAACAACGTTGTTGGTAACTGCGGTGCCACTATTACACTCGCTTGCCGAGGATATATTGCCGCCTCGCACTAACCCCCAAACAGTGGCAGTGCCCGGCCGGTTATCAACGTACGGGAAAATGTGGCCGGTTACACCCGTCATTGGCAGTTTATACTTTGTGGTATTAAAACCAGCCCAGGCGTAGGTCGAAGCGGTGTACGGATGGTCGGTATAAGCCGGGCCAGAGTTATAGGCAAAGGCTATCTTAGCTGCCTGATCGGCGTTCATGCTTTTTGTAACGTCGATACCCATCCCTTTGGCATATGGTGCGAGGTAGTAGCGGATTGCGCCGCGGAGCTGCTCGATGAACTCCTTGTCGGTTAAGACCTTGTTTGGCTGGTACAGGGTAGGATCGTTGGGGTCATTCCACTTCGAGAATGTGGTTTGAAAAACACCATCGCCGTTGCCGGGATTATTAGTCGACATGCCGTGTTCGCGGTAGTGAATGCCGGGGATGATCTGCCATTCAGCGAAGTTTTCGTCTTTAGCCGCCTGCTGATACAACGGTATTAATCGTGAAAGGGATGGCTTGATGTCACTTTCGAACATCTTGACCGCCTTGGGGTCGGGGCTGAAACCACTGACGGGGGTGCTTGTCGGGGTCGAGGCGCCTGGGGTAGAACATGCGCCGCTGGTGTTGCTGTCGGTCGGCTCGAACATTTGGTTATCGATTTCGGTGTAGTACTCGCTGTTCGTTGATGCGAAAACAATTTGGGCTGGTAGCGCGCCCGAAATTACGACAAGTGTCACTAGCAATGTCGCTCGCTTAACTATTGTTTGAATGATGTGTTTTTTGTTGCTCATATCCCCTATTGTCCTGCGTTAAAGAATGAAGCGGCGGTAGCATCTTGCCCAAGCGTATCGCTATCAAAAGCATCCATGCTGCCGAGTAAGTTTGTGTCTTGGGTGAACAGCCTGAACATGGTGAGTTTTTTCGGGTCTTCACCATTACGGCCTGTGCATAGGTTGGTATTAACGCCACTACCTTCGTCCCCTTCTGGCGAGTAACCATGAACGTTTAAAACGCAGGTGTTGAGGTATGTCTCAAAGTCACTGCCTGCGGCCGGGGCACCAGTAGCGTCGAGGTAATTATTGTTAACCATATAGGTATCAACCTCATCATTAGTGTACTTTGTCAAATCTGCGGTGCTCATTCCATAGTCGATGTTGCAATACGGGTCAGTTGATAAGCCCATCGTTTTGACCGCATCGTCTTGGCAGTAAGCACTGCCGGTATCTGCCGCAGCATGAGCCTGCTGAGTAAATAGTTGATTTACTGCATTGCTTACCAAGCTGAACGGCGACATTGCAAGAGATGCCAGGTTTTGAATATCCGGCTGAGAGGTTGGCGCGGCGAGGTACGGGAAGAGTGCAAGCGCCAGGCGATTCTCGATAGAATCAGGGCTATCTGGCGAGAATGGGTTTTGCCCCATGTGGTCCATCTGCTTGATAATAGCCATCTGGGCGTTCGACTCGTTACCAACCGCAACAGCTTGGGCCTGGGTGAGGGGTTGCAGACCGCTGGCAGAACTCAGCTGTGAATCTAAGGCACCCATGCCCGAAGCTAAGCCTTCCCCGTTGATCAAACTGTGGCGCGGGTCATTCGGATCTGGGGCGATAGTTCCAGCAGCAAACTGAATCAGCGATGGTGCGAATATTTTGGCAAGTGACCCGAGTAATTCAAAAGCTTTTATTTGAGCAATGGCACTTGCTCCTGCCCCAACTGCCGCGGCTGCCCCGTCAGAAAGGAAGGTAGAAACTACGTTTGCGCCCATAAACCCAAGCTGTACGAGCCAGTTTGTCGCAATATTGCAGTTTTTATTGTTGGCTCCCACATCAGAAAGGAACTGCGCAATGCCGGTCATCGCGTCGAGCGCTGGCGTACCGATAACCATCCAAGCAAGATTAGCGGGGTTCTGAACTTTACCATCGTCAACATAATAACTGAACAGGTTGGAGTTGGCCGAGGTCATCCCCCTTGTTGCAGGGTCGGAGCTGGGCGTTATCAATGTGTTAGCAATAAAGTTAATATTTGCCGAAGTTGCCTTGCCGGTTTTAATAGCATCGGCGTTTGTTAAGTACTGCGATGCGAAGTTTCCAAGTGCAAGCACCCGGAGCACTTTTGCTGCATCAACGTATACGGTAATAAATTCTCGAACCATACAGGCCGTAACATAAATATTAAAGAAGCCAAGCATAACCCCTTTAATACCGCCCGCAATGGTCTTGGAGCCGGCAAAAAAATCTGCAGTTTTTGAGGTTACCGGACCATCAAGCGTGGTCGGGTCGCCCTGAAAAACATTGGGTCCGGCATCGCCGGTTTGGTCTGCTGCCGCTTTTTGTATTGCCTCGTTGCCATTTTTAATCTCGTCGTCAACTTTTTGTTGTTCGTCCTGGGTTGGGCTTTCGGCGGCGACATCCGACGGCGGTCTGACAATGCGGTCTCGCCATCCTTTAATGGTGTCAACCAAGGCGCCAATGCCACGGTTGATTCCCATCTTTAAGAATTTCCCAACGGCCGCCACTCCCCTATACGCAAAGGCCCTGATTGGCGAGCGGCTGGCCCACATGGCCGAGCGGAACCCGGCGTTTTTGGCATAAAAAGTCGGAAATTCTTCGGGGGGGATTCGTGAGCCATTAAACTCAATTTCATCAAGCACGTTAAACTTTTTACCGTTAACGTCCCACTCCGTTGTTTTTGGCTCCAGGCCGACACTTCTCATGCGACCAATTTCTTTATTGCTAAGGCCCACACCTCTGTTTTTTAGGCGGCACAGCAGCGTGTCGCCGCACAGCTCGGGCGTTTTAAACATTTTTTCGCCGAGCAGTTTGCCCGCACGCTGCGACTGGGCGCTGATGCGATTGGGGTTATGAAACGCGAGGAGGCTTTTGATATCGGGCAGAAAGTTGTTGAACAAGCCAAAAGTCGGCAAGCTAATGCCGAGGACGCTGGTAATAAGCATGCCAAGTATCCAGCTCTGAACGGTGCGGCTCGGGCCGTTGTTCGATCCGCCCCCGCCTGTTTGCTGGACGGGTTGGCTGCCCGGGGCTAGGTCTGGATCACCTTCTCGTTGAGTAAGCGGCACATCATGATCGGGCAGCTTCGCCGCCTGTTGTTCGTTCGCTGCTAAATAAGATGAAAGGTCGGAAGTTCCAGCTGCGGGTCTGGTGATGAAGTCTCCCGCTTCGTTGCGCTCAATCTTGCGGGTATCGACTTTTGATGTCTCCGGTGCTGGTGCACGTAAAACAGGGTTTTGTGAAGTAAGTGCTTCTTTTTTGATAACGCCAGAGTTGTCGGCATTAAAGTCTGGACGATAAGTACCTTGATACCTCCGTCTCTGCCTGTCTGTAGACGATTCTGGATCCTGCGGTAGAGTTGATGCGGCCATAGTTACATGCTACCCCTCTGTATATTATAACCTGTTCCTTGGTTGTTACCGGTGGTATCAAAAGCAACTGATTCCGGCGCTGCTTGCTCCTCTTGTTTGTATAAACTCTCTATTTGCATGAGTTGCTGGGGGTTAGTAGTGATAAGCGACGTCTCGGTCGGGCTGGCGATAACTTGGATATGCACATGGTTTTGGCCGGCAAAGAACAAGCCCTGGCCGATTGGGAAATTGCTGAGACGCTTGCGCTCTTCTTCGGTCAGCTTGAACACGTCGCCCAGTACATCAACCGCTGAGGTGGATTGCTTAAGCAAGAACTGCAGCGAGGCGTTGGCCACAATAGCGCGGCCCATTTTGCTGCTCATAAAATCTTCAACGTCCTGCGAAATGGTGGTCAGGCCCAAGTAATATTTGCGGGCGCGTTTAGCCAGGCTGAATAAAAAGTTGGCCGAGTCATCGTATTTCATCAGCTGCCAGGCTTCGTCGACAATCAACATGCGTCTTTTTTGGTCGTGGCGGGTTTTGTTCCAGATGTGACTGAGCACGATGTACATGGCGACTGGTCGCAGTTCGTCCTCGAGGTCACGGATGCTAAAGACGGTCATCTGGTTGTTGATATCAACATTAGATTGCTGCGAAAAAATGCCGGCGAAGGTACCCGTGGTGTATCGGCGCAGGCGCTGGGCTAGCTGTGGCCCACTGCCGCCCATATGGGCCAGGGTTTCGTAGAGGTCGAGTATGGTTGGCGGCGGCGAGTTGTGGG